>NZ_JAQFJJ010000008.1:0-104519 GCF_030440005.1 Streptococcus sp. SP1 | reverse complement strand
TGTATTAGGCACGCCGCCAGCGTTCATCCTGAGCCAGGATCAAACTCTCATTAAAATAATTGTTTGTCTTAAACTCATTCTGTCACTGACAGATTTATTGTTTTTTATTGTTCAGTTACTACAACTTTCATTGTAGCGCCCTGCACATTGGTTCGTCTTGTTCAGTTTTCAAAGGTCTTTGTCGCTCTCTCGCGACAACTATATTAGTATATCATGACCTCTCTTTACTGTCAACACTTTTTTTAATTTTTTTTTATTTTTTTTGAAAGTTTTTTACTTCCCAATTGTCAAGTCAAGTACAACAAAGGTGTCCCTCTGATTAAGTGAGTTTTTCTCAAGCTGTTTGATTTAGCTCAAACAGCTTTTTTGCAGACTGATAACCAAGGATTCGTCTCGGTCTTTCATTGATGCCCTTTGAAATGAACTCTCTTAGTAGTCCATTGAAATGTTCATTTGTACCTTGGTCATAAGATGAATAGGCATGAGCAAAATAAACATCTAAGCCCTCTATCTCACCCAATGAAGAAAATTTGTTTCCATTATCCTTAATGATGGACTTAATCGGGTAAAGCTTCATAGACTCTAATACGGCTTGATTGACATACTCTGTCTTCTTCTCTACGAGTTTCTTTGTGATAGCATAACGTGTTTGTCATTCTACCAAGGTCAGAATAGAAGGTTCTCCTACTGTCTTCCCCCCCAGAACAGAATCGATTTACCAATCTCCAAAACGGGAACGATTATTGATTTCTTCTGGTCTTTCTTTAATTGACTTTCCTAGATGTTTCTTGGTAAAGGGGCGCTTGCTAAATTTCTTACGGATCCGCACTGCTCTTGGCAAATCAATAACCATAATCTCTAACAATCCATGATGGATATAGATATAGAGCGTCTTGGTTGAAGGTACAACTACATCTACATGTTTTAATTTATAGGTGTGAACAAATGTATCCACGCTATGTATTCTTGGTTTCTCTTTCATAGCTTCTGTAAATTCTATCAGAAAGTCGTCTGAAACACGATCCAGTTTCAGATAATAACTGGCTTCTCTAGCATAACGATAACGATTTTGGACAGCATCTGCATAACAGTGTTGATAGTAAACCTTCTGCCCATTTACTTTTTTCACTTGTGTTATGGAACCTTTATTAATTTCACAAGTAATAGTAGAGCGATTTTTCCCCAGTCGACGAGCAATTTCCGCAGGTTTGATTCCTGAGCATAAATAAGCCTCAATTTTTCCTCGTTCAGCTTCAGATAAGTGTTTGTAGGCTTGATTTGTGGTAGAATAATTTGTGGACACGTTCATTTTCCTTTATACTGTTTTTCGCAACTCTAGTATGTCAGATGAACATGTCTTTTTTGTTGCACTTCATTTTACAACAGGGCAAGTTTTTTTAACTCTTTTAACTTTTTGTTTTTAAATAGAATTTTTAAAATCTTTTAGATAGTTTTCTAATTTCTTTTTCATTTTTGTTTTTCCTAGACACCTTCTGTTTGTTAGTAATGCTTCATATTGTTCTTTTTCTTTTACTGTTAATTTTTCTTTAAAACGTTTTAAAGAATCTCTTAGTACAACCAACTCATCTAAATATATTTCTCTTGATGAAATTCTGTGGCTAATTTCTCCTATTTCAACATAGGGAAGTCTATTTATTTTTCTTTTATCACTTTCCTGTTGTCTTATTTTATCTTTAATATGATTTCTAAATTTCGTTTTAAAGTATTTATAAAGTAATTCTTCATTTGTTTCAATTTCAGGATTTTTTTGATAAAGTTCAAAGAGAGTTAGCTGTCCTTCTTGTTCCCAATCATCCTTTTCCCATAACTGAATATAATATTCCTTTTCACATTTTCTTACGATATATTTTACTTTTTGATACATTTTATTAAATTCCATAAGCTCTCCTTTACTTTTATCTGTATTTTATAAAAATAAAGAAGCCCAATGGACTTTTTTTCTATTCTGCACGTTTTTTCAACTATTTGGTCATTATTTTAACTATTTTGTCCAAATACAAAGAAAAACTGCCACTTGGTGACAGTTTTTCAATAGTCCGTACGGGATTCGAACCCGTGTTACCGCCGTGAAAAGGCGGTGTCTTAACCCCTTGACCAACGGACCATTTTTACAACATATTCTATTATACAGAATATTTTTACTCTGTCAACACTTTTTTAATAAAAAAGAAGGAAAAGTCCATTTTGGACGATTTTCTTCAGTCTTTTTTAAAAAATAGAGAAAGTAAAAAACTCTTAAGAATAGCGCGATATCAGCATTCCTAAGAGTTTTCACTATATGGTACCCAACCTACAAAATAGCAATGTTTCTATTGCTGGTAGGGTTTGTCTACGTTCTGAAAGAAGGAAATATTTTCCTTCTATTAAATTAGTTGTTTTCTTCTAATTTTGACTTAATCTCATCATATGATAGAGGTTTTGCTTCTTCTTCTAATTCATGCTCTGAATTTTCAGGCATTTTTCCTGTTTCATATAATGATTTAATTTGAACACTATCCAAGGTTTCATATTTTAATAGAGCTTCAGCAATCAGTTTGTGTGTTTCTCGATTTCCTTGAATAATTTCCGCAGCTTTATTACGGGCTTCATTCAACAGATTACGAACTTCTTCATCAATTTCGTAAGCTGTTCTTTCTGAAATCATTTTTTGTGGGCTTTGGGCACCAAACATCGCATGATTTCCTTCATATTGAACAGGTCCAAGTTTTTCACTCATACCATATTCTGTCACCATTGCACGCGCCATTTGGGTTGCTTGTTCAAAGTCATTTGAAGCACCTGTTGTTTGCGAATTGAAAATAATTTCTTCGGCAACACGTCCTCCCATGAGCCCTGCTAATTGTTCTTTCATGTCCTCTTTAGAAAGTAACATTTGATCTTCTTTTGGAAGGGCAATCATGTAACCACCTGCGCGACCACGTGGAACAATGGTAACTTTATGAACCACACGAGCATTTGATAAGACCAAACCAACAATTGTATGACCAGCTTCGTGATAAGCAACCATTTCTCGTTCTTTTTGTGAAATCGTCCGATCTTTCTTAGATGGACCTGCAATAACACGATCTTCTGCTTCATCGATGTCAGCAGCATCAATTACTTTTTTATTTCGACGAGCTGCAACCAAGGCTGCTTCATTCAAAACATTTTCGAGATCAGCACCGACAAATCCTGGTGTCTGTTGAGCAACCAATTTTAAGTCCACATCTTGAGCAAGTGGCTTATTCTTAGCATGAACACGAAGAATTGCCTCACGACCCTTCACATCTGGACGTCCAACTAATACTTTACGGTCAAAACGGCCAGGACGAAGAAGGGCAGGGTCAAGGACATCAGAACGGTTAGTTGCTGCGATAACAATGATTCCTTCGTTGCCTTCAAAACCATCCATCTCAATCAAAAGTTGGTTGAGGGTTTGTTCACGTTCATCATTTCCGCCACCAAGACCTACACCACGTTGGCGCCCAACAGCATCAATTTCATCGATAAAGATAATGGCTGGTGCTGCTTTTTTAGCATCTTCAAAAAGTGAACGAACCCGGCTAGCACCGACTCCGACAAACATTTCAACGAAGTCAGAACCAGAGATACTGAAGAATGGCACCCCAGCTTCACCAGCTACTGCTTTTGCTAAAAGGGTTTTACCAGTTCCCGGAGGGCCTTCAAGAAGAACACCTGCTGGAATCCTTGCTCCCAATTTAGTAAAGCGTTTTGGATCTTTCAAAAACTCAACTACTTCAACAAGTTCTTGTTTTTCTTCTTCAGCTCCTGCCACATCTGAAAAACGAACTTTAATATCTTCTTTATTAGCAGCACGGGCTTTATTGCGACCAAAGTTCATTGCGCCTCTGGCACCTCCGCCACCGCCTTGGTTCATCATAGAGAAGAAGAAGAACATGACGATAACAAATGGAACAATTGAAGTGAGAATTGTTATCCACATGCCACTTGAGCTCTCACGCTTGATGGTGATTTCTGCTTTGTGGTCAGCTGCTAATTTTTGTAATTCATTGACGGTGATATCAGATGGAAGGATGACACTAGTAAAGCGAGATACTTTTTGAACACTTGGGGTAAAAAATTGAATTCCTGTATCTTCTTTTGATTCTTTTGCTTTATTATAGGTCCCTGCAATTTCAATCACACTACCATTCGGTTGGTAACTAATCGTCTTTACATTGTCATTTTTAATTTCCTTGACCAATTCTGTGTAGTTGATTTGCTGACTTTGACCAACTCCATTACCCGCAAAAAAGTACTGGAATCCTGTCACAGCCGCTACAATAATCAACAAATACAGAAAAGGATTTCGAACAAAACCGTTGTTTTTTCTGTTATTCATCTAGTCTCCTCTATTTTGAGTACACTTCTTCTTTTAATACACCAACATATGGTAAGTTACGATAATTTTCATCATAGTCTAAACCATATCCGACAACAAACTCATTTGGAATCGTAAAGCAAGTGTAATCTGCTTCAATCTCAACCAAACGTCCCTCAGGTTTATCCAGTAAGGTAGCAATCTTTACAGATGCTGCATTTCGTTCTTCAAAGAGTTCTTTCAAACTCTTGAGGGTTTTGCCTGTATCGATAATATCTTCTACAAATAAAATATCTCTACCAGTAATATCTTGGTCGATATCCTTGATAATATTAATAATACCTGAGCTTGCTGTACCACCATGATAACTTGAAACCAGCATAAAATCCAATTCAATATGTGTATCTACGTGGTTGATCAACTCTGCCATAAATGGAACAGAGCCTTTCAAAATTCCAACAAAAATTGGATTTTTTCCTTGGTACTCTTTTGTTAGGGTTTCACCCAATTTCTTTGCTGCTTCTACAATTTCATCATGTGAAACCAATACTTTTTTTATATCTTTTTCTAACATGTTTTTACCTATCTATTTTTTGAATATAAAGACTATCTTTCATTATACCACTTTTTGAGGGCTGACTCAAATCACTCGTTACCAATCCCACTACAGAAAGAATATTATGATTTTGTTCTATAATGAGAGCCTTTTGCCGAAGAGAAATTGGAATTTTATGGTTGATGAACCACCGTCTTAATTTTTGATGGTGGCCATTAACAAGCAGCTGATCTCCTTCCTTTCTCCTTCTAATTAAGATGGGAGTTTCGCGTGAAACAGAAAGAATTTCTACATTTTCCCCTACTAATGGTTGTCCAAAAGATAGTTTATAATTTGCAATTTCAAAGATATTCCCAAATTCTAACAAAAATGGGAGGGGGTGGTCATCCGACTTTTGACTGATTTTTTGTATTTTAAAGAAATCATATTCTTGATGTAGTTCATAATTCGACTTTAAATAATGAACGCAATTTCTTTTTTTTCGCAGTAAATCTAATAATTCTTGAAACTGTACCCTACCAAGTTGCAAATCTGGAAATTGTGCCAGATACTCTTCTAATAAGAATGATTGTACAGAATGAGAATACGTTCTAAAAGAAGATAAATCTTGAATGGTTAACTCGCTAGTCAATTCTTTCAGTGCTTGGTGCCAATGAGTCACTTCCTCTGCTAAATAACGAAGACTTACTTGCATTTGGGGATTTTCTTTTTCAAATTCAGGAAGGTATTGATGGCGTACACGATTTCGAAAATAATCCTGTGAGTCATTGCTACTGTCTTCAAAGTGAGGGATTTCCATCAACTCATCTTTGGTAAAAGTTAACAAAGGACGGATTAACTCACCCTTGCCAAATGGTTGGCGTACAGAAATACCACTTAAATGGCGTAATTTTGTTCCTCGTATCAAGCGCATGAAAGTTGTTTCAGCTTGATCATTTGCATGATGACCCGTTACTAAAGCGGTGCAATCCTCTTTCTCCATAATCTGTTTAAAAAAATCATAACGAAAGGTACGAGCTTTTGCTTCCGTAAAATCACCCGAATAGTGAGCCACATGAATACGTGTCTCTCGCCTATCAGCTAGCGTTCGAAGTTCCCTTTCTTCTAAATCCGATTCTGGTCTTTGTCCATGATTGACATGAGCGAGTACCAGATGGATTTTCAATCGTTCTTTATTCTTATATAAAAGTTCATACAGATTCATTGAATCCAATCCACCAGATAAGGCAACCAAAACACGGCGATGGGGAGTAAATAGATCTTGTTTTTCACAAAACTCTAAAAATCGCTTTTCCATTATTTCAATACCTCATAGATATCTTTTGAAATGTTGGAAATCGTATCATAATTCGAATGATCTGTAAAAATGGCTATTACATAGGGTGAATTTGTGTATACAATCGCAACATCATGTCTAAAATCATAGGCATCTCCAATTTTATGAGCAACCTTTACTGGAAGGTCACGCGCAATCCGTTGATCATCATATTTTGTAGAGGAGAGCGCATCAATAATAGGGCCATTCTGTTGATAAACAGCTTCCATGACATTGCCAGCCATTTCAGCGGATGCTTCTCTTTTTTCAACATCCCAATGTTTTTTTGCAATTTTATCCAAAGTTTTTTGGAAATCTTGATCTGATTGATGAGTGACATAATAATTCAAGATATTATGTCCAACATTATCTGATTCTTTTGCAATTTTATCTACCAACTCTTGAACACTATATTCTTTTCCATCTGGTGTTTTTGAAAGACTACCACTTCCTTCTGGTTCATAGCCTCCTTTGAAATCATTTACTTCTGGAATATACTTGTAGGTTGTAGATGGAGAAATGGCTTTTTTATTGAGTTGTTCTTGGACGTAGTACAAGTATGGTAATTTCGTTACACTGGCAGAATACATTTCTTTTTGCGGATTGATTCCAGCAGTATTTCCAGTCTCTAATTGTTTCACATAGATTCCATACGCAGAAGAATTGTATTTACTATTTAACAAGTTCTGGACTTTTTCCATTCGATTATCTTTTTCAGTGACGAATGCTTTGTTCACCCAGCCCTGACCTTCAATCTCCACAAACTCATCTCGTAAAGTCTTAGCTGTACGTAAGACTGTCACTTTTGTATAAGGAGAAAGAGGTGTATTTTTTTCTTGTGCACCATTTATTAAGGGTCGGTCGTACACTTTAAAACCAGGTTTTAGCCACATGGCTTGTTTTTTTTCTTGTGTTTCTTGTACAACATCAGAAAAAATGACAGAAGAATCTGCTAATACATATCCTTTATCTGCTATTTTAAATACAGCTTTCCTTTCATCATTTACAAAGAGTTGTTCGATTGTAAACGGTGTGTTGGGAAGAATTTCTCCTTTTGCTTTTTTCAACTGAGGATCAGAAAAAACAGAAATTTTGCGATAGACATTAGGGTTCGCTGGAATTGAAGAAAAATAAATTTCTGATGGATGAGCCATTGTCTGAGAAGACTCAGACTGCTCTACACTCGCTGCTTGAGACCCAATAAATAAAATTGGAACTAACAATAGGAGCAGAAATCGTTTAGACACTTGTATTCCTTTCCTTTTCATCCTTTTGAAGTTTGACCATTTGATTTTTCTTTTTTAATTCCTCTAATTTTTCATCCGAAAATTCAAGAAATTGTTTAACTGTTTGTAAGATATTTTCCATCGGTTATTGGGGGAGTAAATCTGGGATGGTATAAACATATTCACCATCTTTTGAAAAAGAATACTTTGCGCGTGCATATTTTGTTGCATAATCATCGTCTTTTAATTTTTTAGCGATGTCTTGTTGGTATTCTTTTTGTTCACTTGTTTCTTTATACTCTTTTTCCAACTGTTTATATTGTTCTTTTTTATCTTGTAGCGATTGATAGCTCTGGGCTAAATTATAAGTTGGAAGAATAAATAATAACATGACCAATATCAAAACGATCCCTAGAAAACGATTACGTTTTTTTCTTTCTTCTTCTAAAAAACGTTTTCGCTGACTTTCGTCTTTGATATATTTATTGTTCATTTGAACGATATTTTTAGGCATCTTCTTCTATCCTTGTTTCACTAATTATTTCGTACATTTTGGATGCATCTTCTTTTTTTGTACTATCCAACATTTCCAAGACTTTAACCGTCAATACTTTATTTCCAAAACGAACTTCAATTTGATCATTCACTTTCAAATCCGTTGAACTTTTAGCTAATACTCCATTGACTTTGATTCGCCCTTTATCTGCAACTTCCTTTGCAACAGGACGACGCTTAATAATGCGAGAAACTTTTAAATATTTATCTAATCTCATACTGTCACCTCTAACATAGTATTGTATCATTTTTTATACATAAAATGCGAAAAATGAGCTAAGAACTGCTAGTCCTTTTCTTTTTCCTGTTTAATTTCCAATAAGGTTTGACCAAATTGCTTCAGAGCTTCTAAAATTTCAAAATCTTTCTTATTTCGAATATCGAAGATCACTTCAATCAATCCCTTTTCTTCTGCAATCTGTGCCTTCAACTGTGTCATTGACAGAGCTTTGAAATAATCCTGTGTTAAAAACAGTTGTTTGGCAATAGGTTCAAATTTCACTGTCACTTTTTGTTGTTTTCTCTCAACAAGACGGACAAAGACTTGATCCAAGTATGCTTTCACTAAACCAATTTCAAGTAGGTAGGCCACAACATCTGGGTATTCTCCAAAACGATCGATCAATTCATCTTGCAAATATTCATAGTCCGTCGCAGAATTCATTTCACGAATTTGTTTGTAAATTTCAATTTTTTGACGTTGATCTGAAATATATTCATTAGGTAAATACGCATCTATTTGAAGGTTCAACTCTGCATTACTCTTTTGCCTGCGATGCTCTTGGCCTTGTTTTTTAGCAATAGCTTCTTCTAACAATTGGGAATACATTTCAAAACCAACTGAATCGATGAAACCAGATTGAGAAGCTCCAAGGATATTCCCTGCTCCACGGATCGATAGATCTCGCATAGCAATTTTAAATCCAGACCCCAACTCAGTAAAACCCTTAATAGCTTCTAAACGTTTTTCAGACACTTCTGTAAGAGATTTGTCTGGACGATACATCAAATAAGCATAAGCAATTCGATTGCTTCGTCCCACACGACCTCTTAGTTGATAAAGAGTCGAAAGTCCCATATGATCCGCATTTTCAATAAAGAGTGTATTGGCATTTGGAATATCCACACCTGTCTCAATAATGGTTGTCGTCACTAAGACATCGTATTCGCCATTAATGAAATCCAACAGGGTATTTTCTAAGCGAATTTCACTCATCTGACCATGAACAAAGCCAATCGAAGCCTCTGGAATCAACTCTTTTAATTCAGACACCTTTTGTTCAATTGTATCTACCTTATTGTAAAGATAATAGGCCTGTCCTCCACGATCCATCTCCCGCAACACAGCATCTCGAATAATGGTTGGATTGGTCTCTAATACAAAAGTTTGCACAGGATACCGATTGGTCGGAGGTGTTTCGATGACAGACAAATCTCGAATTCCTAGCATAGACATATGAAGAGTTCGAGGTATAGGGGTAGCTGTCAAGGTAAGCACATCCACCTTTTTTTTCAATTCTTTCAAGGTTTCTTTGTGCTTCACTCCAAAACGTTGTTCTTCATCGATCACGATTAAGCCTAAGTCTGAAAAAACAACATCTTTGGACAAGAGCCGGTGAGTTCCAATAATAATATCCACTCGTCCTTTTTTCAACTTTTCAAGCGTTTCTTTCTGCTCTGCCTTACTCTGGAAACGACTTAAAACAGCAACCTCTACTGCAAAAGATTCAAAACGTTCCTTAAAATTGGCATAATGTTGTTGGGCAAGCACAGTGGTAGGAACCAGCACTGCTACTTGTTTATGATCATTTACTGCCTTAAAGGCTGCTCGCATAGCGACCTCTGTTTTCCCAAAACCGACGTCTCCAACCAGCAATCGGTCCATCGGACGATTCGATTCCATATCTTTTTTGATTTCTTCAATGGAACGTAATTGATCATCTGTTTCAATATATGGAAAATCTTGTTCAAAAGCCTCTTGATTTTCATCATCTTTGGAATAGGCAAATCCTTCTAATTGACTACGCTCAGCATAAAGTTTTATCAAATCATCTGCAATGTCCTCCACCTGGGTCTGAACCTTTTGCTTCGTTTTTTGGAAACGCCCATCATTTAACTTGTTAATTTTTGGCGCTTTTCCATCACTTGCAACGTATTTGGACAACATCTGAATCTGATCGACAGGAATCGAGATGCGATCTCCATTTTGATATTGAATTGAAACATAATCACGATGGACACCCGAAATTTCAATCGTTTCAATTCCCAAATATTGACCAATACCATGAACTTGGTGAACAACATAGTCCCCTTTTTCTAATTCATTATAATTTTTTAGGCGTTCTGCATTGGAAATATTTTGCCTGCGAATCTTTCGTTTGATCTTTTTCTGATAAATCTCTGATTCTGTAATGTAGACAATTTTTTCATCAACAAATTGAAAACCGTGAGCTAATTCTCCAACGACTAATTGACTAGCTTGAGGAATGATCGTATCCCCATCAATATAATCTAATCGAATCCCATACTCTTCTAAATTTTTATGGAGCTGTTGAAGATTGTGATGAGAAGTTGCTTGGACAATAACAGTATAGTTTGATTTTCGATACCGTTCAATTTCCTCTTTTAGTAAATCAAATTGTCCAAAAAACTCCTGCATGGGATATTGATTGAATTGATACAAATGATCAAACTTCAGATTTCCCAATCCTTTTTGAAAGTTTGAAAAATAAGTTGCAGGCGTATATTTTCGTAATGTTGTACTGGTGTCTGCAAAATACACTTGGCGAGAAGAAGCTCTATTTTTATGTAAATCTTCCGTCAAGAGATTAGCTGTATCTAGTTCAAATCTCGCTATTTGATCTGCTATTTTTTGATAATCATCCAGAAAGACTGGAGTATGTTTAGGGAGATAATCGAATAGGGTATATTGCTTCTCGTAAAAGAAACTAATAAATTTTCTAAGATCCGGATGGAGTTTCCTTTGAGAAATATCTCCCAGAATTTCTGCTAGATAAGATTTAAATTCTTCATTCGCGCTCTGTTCTTGCAATTGTTCTATTTGCTTCTGACCACGGATAAAATCTTCCTCTTGCAACAATAGATCACTCACTGCCTTCAGTTGAACTTCTTCAACATTTTCAACAGAACGCTGACTTTCTGGGTCAAAGATTCGGATTCCATCAATCTCATCTCCGAAAAATTCAATCCGATAGGGTTGGAGTTGTTCGATCTCAAAGATATCTAAAATATCTCCTCGTAGACTGAACTCTCCCTGCTGCAAAACTTGGCTCACCTTTTGATAGCCAATTTTCTGTAATGTTTCACTCAGAGTAGTTAAGTCTATTTCTTGACCAACCTTCAATTGAAAAATATTAGATGAAAAAACTTTAGGAGAAGGTAATAGTAGTTTTATACCACTCACATTTGTCACAAGGATGCCTTGACGATCTTCTTGACATAAAAAGTTCAAAGCCTCTAATCGTGCAAATTGCCTTTCTTGTGAAGCAAAAACAAATTCTGCTAAAGGGTTATCATCTCCCAAAAATGTATGGACTTTGTCTTCTCCAAGTAAGGCAATAAAATCACTGGCCAATCGTTCTGCTTCGTTATAACTGGAAGTGATGAGGACTGCTTTTTCAATAGAATCAAAGGCTGAAGCCATTACAATAGCCTTTGTGGTCGCAGACAATCCTAAGATCAATTCCCTATTATTTTTTTGCAAACCTTGTTGCCAGGATAGAAGGTTGGAGTTTTGACTCACTAAATCAATTACATTCATCTACTTACCCGTTGTATTTCTGCATGCTTCTTTCAAAATTTTCTTCTACCAAGTAATCGTTAACCGCTTCTTCTACTCGATCGATTGTTTGTAGAATGGTGATGTAATCGTCTTTATCAAATTTTCCTAAGACATGATGAACAACTGTCCTGCCCGGCTTAGGTCTTCCAATTCCAATCTTAATTCGATAAAAAGTCTGAGTTCCAATATGATTAATAATCGATTTAATTCCGTTATGACCTCCAGCTGATCCTTTAGCTCGAAGACGAATCTTGCCAACTTCCATATCTAAATCATCGTAAATAACCAAAAGATCTTCAATATCCAGACCATAATAAGTCAGAAGGGCATGAACTGCTTTTCCACTATCATTCATAAAAGTGGTTGGCTTTACAAAATAGACCTTTTCTCTATTCAAAAATGTTGAGGCGATATCAGCTTGAAAAATCTTATCATGGGAGAAAGTAAGATTTAAAGACTTTGCCATTTGATCAACTAACATAAAGCCTACATTGTGTTTCGTTTCAAAATACTTATCACCTGGATTTCCCAATCCAACAATTAATTTCGTCATCTCTTTCCTTTCAAAACACTAAAAGGGTTGGAAATATTTTTTCCAACCTTTACATTTTTTTAACTCTCTTATACATTAAAACGGAATTCCATGATGTCCCCATCTTGGACAACATATTCTTTTCCTTCTTCGCGCAAGCGTCCTGCTTCTTTAACAGCCTTTTCAGAACCGTATTTGACCAAATCATCATAGGACATGGTCACGGCACGAATAAATCCTTTTTCAAAATCAGAGTGGATGATTCCAGCTGCTTGAGGAGCTTTCATGCCACGTTTGAAGGTCCAAGCACGCACTTCTTTTTCACCAGCTGTGAAATAAGTGCCAAGTCCCAACAAGTGATAAGCTGCACGCGTAAGTTTATCAACTCCAGACTCTGTTAGGCCAATCGCCTCTAAAAATTCTTGTTTATCTGCATCATCTAGCTCAGAAATTTCTTCCTCAGCACGCGCAGAAATCACCACTACTTCCGCATTCTCTGTTGCCGCAAAGTCACGAATTTGCTTCACATAGTCAATAGAGTCTGGATCTGCAACAACATCTTCATCCACATTTGCTACATAAAGAACTGGTTTGGTAGTCAAAAGGAAAAGTCCTTTCACCACTTTTTGTTCTTCCTCCGTGAATTCAATGGTCCGAGCTGATTTTCCATCTTCAAGAACTGGTTTGATTTTTTGTAGAACATTAAATTCCGCAACAGAATCCTTATCTTTTTGTGTGCGAGCAATTTTTTCTACACGCGCATAGCGTTTATTGACAGACTCTAAGTCGGCTAAAATTAATTCTAAATTGATGGTATCAATATCTGCCAGTGGATCGACAAAGGCATCTTCACGACCTTGCTCCCGCATGACATTTTCATCATCAAAAGCACGTACCACATGGACAATGGCATCTACTTCACGGATGTTAGCCAAGAATTTATTACCAAGTCCTTCTCCTTTAGAAGCCCCTTTAACGATCCCCGCAATATCTGTAAATTCAAATGTTGTAGGAACCGTCTTCTTAGGAGTAATCATTTCAGTTAATTTTTGAAGTCGTTCATCTGGAACTTCTACCATCCCGACATTAGGATCAATAGTTGCAAAGGGATAGTTTGCGGCCTCTGCTCCTGCTTTTGTAATTGCGTTAAATAGGGTTGATTTACCAACATTTGGTAAGCCAACGATACCTGCTGTTAATGCCATTTTTCTTTTTTCTCCGTTCAAATTTCAATCTCTTTCATTATAACATAATTCAAAAGACAAGTGATGAAAAATGAAATATTTCATGACCTTTGAAACTAGATTTTTCATCAAACTGTAACGTTCTAAAAAGATAAATATGGTATACTCTATTTAACAATGAACAAAGGAGTTTTTCAGATGAAAAAACAAACATGGAAATCTATTTTTCTTTCTTTAATTGCTATCTTTACTCTCTTTCTTCTTGGAGCTTGTGGACAACAATCTGTTCAAAAATCCTATCTTCAGGGAATCAGCCAAGAAAAGAAAACAGATGTTCGTATTACAATAGAACATAAAGGAGATAAAGCGATCAGTAACCAAACCACCACTACTATTTATTACAAAGAAGCGGGAGTTACGAAAGATCAATTAAAGGAAATGATCGATAAATATGATGAAGAATACAAGGATGTCAAAGGATTCACACATTCTGCTGAATACAAAGACGATTATATGGTTGAAAAAACAACACTAAATTATGAAAAGGCAGACTTAGATCAACTAATTGAAAAGAAATTAGTAACAACACAACAAGATAAAAAAGTCGACTATATCAGCTACAAATCAACTGTAGATCTGATGAAACAAAGTGGTTTCAAAGAAGTTAAAAATGGAAAATTTGAAGAATTAAAATAATCGAAAAGGTTCGGTCACATAAGTGACCGAACCTTTCATAATACTCTCTTCATTTTCTGTTCAAAATCATGGCGACTCATCATGACCACATGATCACAATTGCTACACTTAATTTTTATGTCTGCACCAAGTCGCGTAATTTCCCAACGATTTGCCTTCTTGCCTGTTTCTTTTATCACACAAGCGTGTGGCTTTTTCATTTCTACAAAATCACCTAACGTATACATGATTCACCTTTGTTAATTTGTGCGAACTGGCGTAATTAATTGAATGAACCCTTGTTCATTTCCTTCTGGAACCAATGTAAACGGTCTAACAGAAGAAATAAAGCGAATAACAACTTGTTCACTGTCAATAGCTTTGAGCGCCTCAATCAAATAAGTTGGATTAAAGCTAATGGACAAATCCTCTCCTGAAACGGCGCTAGTATCGATCTCTTCATTTACTCGTCCAACTTCTGGTGAATGAACATGGGAAGAAACCACCCCATTTTTGAATTCTAATTTAACCGTTCCGTTTTGAGTCGCATTTGAAAGAAGACGAGCACGCTCCATTGCAAATCGAAGGTTAGCCACATTGAAGGTTGCCTCTGTATTGAACTCTGTTGGAATCAGACGGTCTGTGTCAGGGTAATTTCCTTCTAGCAAACGGGTATAGAAACTAATGTGTTCACTTCTAAAGAGAATTTGATTGTTAGCAAAGAAAACTTCAACTGTTTCAATATCATCAGAAAAGACAGAGGTGAATTCACGAAGAGAACGACTTGGGATGACAACATCAAAGTTGTCTCCATTTTTCTCCAGTGTAATCACTTTTTGACTCATACGGTGAGAATCAGTTGCCACTGTTTTTAAATCTTTATTATCTGATAAAACAAAGTGAACACCTGTCAAAATTGGACGACTTTCTTGTACACTTGCTGCAAATGCCGTTTCATTAATTAATTGTTTTAATAATTTTGTTTCCAAAACTAATGGATTACTTGCAACAATTTCTTGAATACGTGGATATTGATCTGCATCTTTTCCTTTAAGTGTAATTTCTGATTTTCCACTTGTTAAAAGAACCTGTTTTTGTTCAATCTCTTTAAAATCTAAAGTAACATCTGGTAAACTTGAAACCACATTAATAAAGAAAGTTGCTTCCAATAAAATAGAACCTGGAGAAGTCACCAATAAACCAGCATTTTCATCTTTGATAGAAATAAAGTTTTCAATCGAAATTTGGCCATTCGATCCAGATAAGGCAACTCCTTCTGGAGTTACATCAATTTTAATCGTGGAGAGGATTGGAATAGCATTTTTTGAACTGATAGCTCTTTTTGTAGTATTTAGTGCTTGTAAAAATAAAGTTTTATTAATAGAGAAATTTATCATGGTCTTTCCTTTTTATTATTTTATTATTAGTAAGTTAATAGTAATAGTAGGTTGTGTGAAAATTGTGGAAAACTCTCGGAACCCTATATACGAATTGAATAGTTACTTGTTAAAAAAATGTGAATAACCCCTAGAGGTTTAGAGAAAGTTATCCACAGATTAATTTAATTTTTTCTTGATACTTTGGATTTCAAGTCGTAGATTATCATCCGTGTCTACCATACTTTTAATTTTTTCATAGGCATGAATCACAGTTGTGTGGTCTTTTCCTCCAAATTCTTTTCCGATTCGAGGAAGTGAGTTGTCCGTCATCTCTCTTGAAAGATACATGGCTACTTGTCGTGCTAGGACAATATTCTGAACTCTTCGAGAACCTTTGATTTCTTTTACACTGACTCCATAGAAAGCCCCTACAGCTTCTTGAATTTTTTCAATGGGGATGACAAGCATCTGGCTACTGTCGTTTTTACGAGCTCGAATAGCTTCAGCTGCAACATCGATCGTAATTTCTTTTAGTTTTTTCACCTTTGCCATTAAGGAAATATCATTTAAGGCACCCTCTAAGTCTCGGACATTTGAATCAAACTGACCAGCTAGATATTCAAGTGTGTCATTAGGAAAAATATAGTCTAGATCTTCAATTTTATTCCGTAAGATGGCAATTCGAGTTTCAAAATCAGGTGGTGTTATATTTTGCGTTAATCCCCATTTGAAACGAGTAACCAACCGCTCTTCGAGACTATCTAAATGATCTGGACTTCGATCGCTTGTTAGAACAATCTGTTTGTTGTCGCTATGGAGGGCATTAAAAGTATTAAAGAATTCCTCTTGAGTGGTTACTTTTTTCCCACCAAGTGACTGGATATCATCGATTAATAAAAGATCAAGACTTCGATAGGTATTCTTGAAAGTCTTCATTTCTCCTAATCGAAGGTGCTCTAAAAATTCATTAATAAAGGTTTCTGCTGGGACATACTTGACCCGTGCATTGGGAATATTTTCTAGGATTTGATTTCCAATTGCATTCAGTAAGTGAGTCTTTCCAAGCCCTGGTCCACCATAGATAAAGAGAGGGTTGTAAGTTGTTGCAAGATTTTCAGAAACTGCAAGCGCTGCTGCTTTAGCCCAAATATTTCCATCTCCTTGCACAAAATTATCAAAGGTATACTTCGATTTCAGACCTGTATCAATTTTAGGCAACGGTTCGGTTGTCAAGCTACCTGAAGATAGTCTCCTATTCTCACTGCTATGACTGTTAGGAAGTTCTTCGAGATCTTCAAAAATAAACTGGAATTTTAAATCTGTATTGTAGACTTCAAAACTGGCTGTGATCAAAGCGTTTTTTAGATTTGTTTCCCAAAATAATTCTTTATAATTACCATCAAGATAAATGGTAGCTGTCTCTCCATCGATTTTAACTAATTTTGAATCGGCGACAAAAAAGTCATACGCACTATCTTTTAGTTGTAATTGGGCTAATTCTAAAAAACGAGTCCAAAATTGCTCTTCTTGTGACACTATAAGACTCCCCTCCTTTTCTGGAATTGTATCAAATCGTACTTACTCCTATTCTACCACAAACGAAAATAGTTTTCCACAGGCTAAATTTTTAGGAAGTAAATTATATTTTAAAACTTTTCCACAAGTTGTGGATTTGAATTCACATTGTTTTTAAAAGTTATCCACAAAGTGGGGATAACTAGAGAATATCCCTGTTCTTCTACTATTTGTAAAAGATTTTTATGGTGGAAAAGCTTGTCGATACAAAAATAAAAATAACAGCCTTATTTGAGGCTGTTGATAATTCGTTGGTATTCATCAAGACTTGAAAAAGAAATTTGGATAGTTCCTTTATTTTGAGAAGAGGAGTGTATCGTCACATCTGTTCCTAATATTTTTTTCAATCGTTGTTCCTCTTCTAGTAGGAAGTTTTCTTTTACTCTTTTATTTTTCTGTTTTCTTTTTGAACTGATCTTGTTTTCTAATGTTCGAACATTTAAATGATCCTGTTTGATTCGCTCCAACCAAAAGCATTGCTCTTTTTCATCAAGAGGAACAAGAACACGAGCGTGAGCCGAAGAAATATCATTTTGAATGACTGCTTCTTGAACAGAGGGAGCTAGATGTAACAAGCGAAGCATATTGCTGATATAGGGTCTAGATTTTCCCATAAATTGAGCGATTTGGTCGTGCTTATAGCCATGATCAACTAGTTTCTGGTAGGATATAGCTTCTTCGATTGGATTGAGATCTTCTCGTTGAAGATTTTCGATAATGGCTTGTCGCATCATTTCTTGATCCGTTAACTCTTTAATAATCGCAGGAACAAGCTCTAATCCAGCAATTTTTGAAGCTCTAAAACGTCTTTCACCTGCAAGCAATTCAAAACCAATTATTGGAGATTTTCTGACAATAATGGGTTGAATTAAGCCATTTTCTTTGATTGACTGAGCCAGTTCTTCTAATTTTTCTTGATCAAATACTTTTCTTGGTTGGAAAGGATTAGTTCGAATGTCCTTTACCGCTATCTTTTCTAATTTTTCCATCTTATGAATAGAATAACACACCTTTACAAATTCGTAAAGGTGTGTTTACAAGTATGTCAAGAGGATAAGAATTACTCACTAAGATCCTCAGTTGATTTTGTTAACTTGATAGAAGTTGTTTGTTGTTTTCCATCACGATAGAATGTGACCTTGATCGTATCATTGATTTGGTGAGAATAGAGGGCAGATTGTAAATCTGCAGTTGACTCGATATCTGTATCGTCGATCTTTGTGATCACATCGTAGCGTTGCAATTTATCTGAAGCAGGCATATTTTCAAGTGTTGAACGAACCAGTACTCCTCCAGAGATTTTTTCAGGTAGTTTTAATTGGCTTAAATCAGAAGTTGAAAGGTTGGATAAATCCATCATTTGGATTCCAAGAGCTGGTCGAACTACTTTTCCTTTTTCTTCTAGTTGCTTGATAATATTGACAACATCATTTGCAGGAATTGCAAATCCCATTCCTTCTACTGAAGTTTGTCCGTTATTTGAAATTTTACTTGAGGTAATCCCAATGACTTGTCCTTGAATATTGATTAATGGACCTCCAGAGTTTCCTGGGTTGATGGCTGCGTCTGTTTGTAGGGCGCGTGTAGAGATATTTTGTCCATTATCGGCTTTCAATTTCACATTGCGGCCTTGGCTGGAAATAATTCCTTGGGTAACAGAATTAGCATAATCTGTTCCAAGAGGGCTACCAATTGCAATTGCAGTCTCACCGACTGTTAATTGGTTTGAATCTCCGAATTCAGCTACTGCTTTTGCTTTATCCGCACTAATACGAACGACTGCAATATCAGAATAGACATCTGACCCAACTACTTCTCCGGGGACTTTATTCCCATCTGCTAAAAGAATATCTACTTTTTTAGCACCATTGATTACATGGGTGTTGGTAACAAGGTAGGCATATTTTCCTTCTTTTTTATAAATGACCCCAGAACCTTCACTAGAAATTTGTGAATCAGAGTTTTCTTCTTTTTCAAATAACCCTTGATTCGAAGAATCAGAATAAGTAATCACAGAAACTACAGCATTTTTCACCTTATCGACGGCCTCACTAGTTGAGGTTGTGTTTTTATAAGCTGTTTTAACAGTGGTTGAGTGGACTTGCTTACTTTCAGTATTTGAAGTAGAAGAATGAGATGTTTTTAAGGTTAAAAAGGTTCCAAGAATCCCACCTAGAAAACCTACAACAAAAATGAGGGCTATGTTCCCAACTTTTTTCAGTAAATTAGATGAAGATTTCATATTTTCCTCCTAAGGCTATCAAATTGTCTAAAGTATAGACAAACTTTCTTAATTATATCTTAAATAACTAAAGTTATCCACAATTTGTGGATAACTTGTAGAAATTAGTTGAGAAATGGCTTTAAAAAGGACTTTATAGAATAGATTTCCTTTCTATAGCTGTGGATTATTTGTGGAATTGAAGAATTATGCTACAATAGGGGAATGAAAATAAAATTGATAACCGTTGGAAAATTAAAAGAAAAATACTTAAAAGATGGGATCGCGGAGTATATTAAAAGGCTTGGTCGATTTGCAAAAGTAGAACAGGTTGAGTTAGTTGATGAAAAAACTCCAGATCGTGCTAGTCAACTCGAAAATCAACAAATTCTTGAAAAAGAGGGGGAACGAATTCTCTCTAAAATTTCAGATAAGGAATATGTGATTGTATTGGCCATCGAAGGAAAACAATTTCCTTCAGAGAAATTTAGTCAAACGATTGACCAGATTATGACATCTGGTTATTCAAACCTTACTTTTGTTATTGGAGGCAGTCTTGGTCTGTCTCCTGAAGTGAAAAAAAGAGGAAATCTATTAATGAGCTTTGGTCAATTAACTCTTCCTCATCAGTTGATGAAATTAGTGTTGGTGGAACAAATCTATCGTGCTTTCATGATTCAACAGGGGAGTCCTTACCATAAATAACCTTGACGCTCCTTCCTTTTTCTGCTAAAATGAAGTAAGTTCGGTCTCATAGCTCAGCTGGATAGAGCATTCGCCTTCTAAGCGAACGGTCGCAGGTTCGAATCCTGCTGGGATCAAATAAAAAACGTGGTTTGTACTACGTTTTTTTTTTACAAAATGTATATTATTTCATCATTGCTTATTTTTTGTAAAAATGGAATAGAAAGATAAAAATTTTTAAAAAAACAAGTCATAATTTTCTTAAAAATAGTTAAAATCCCTAGATAGTAATGATTTTAAATTATAAAAATCATGTAAAGTAGTTTTCAATCGTGTAACAAATTCATTAAAAACATTACAATTTCATCTGATCCCTTTAATTTTATTCTATTTTATATTATAATTTTTGTATATAAAAATTTATTTTTTTATAATAATACCAGAGTATAATAAAATAGAAAAACAGAGTGGGAGAGTTTGTGTGTTTCAGTCATTAGTCTTGTCCTTTATTTTAGGGGGGATCATTGTTCTGACGTTTGCATTAGTAGACGAAAAAATATATCAAGAACATCGATTTCCGTATATCTTTCTTCTGAGTACCTTTGTTTTACTCTTTGAGAGCCTTTTAGTATTTTTAGACATGACTTTATTTTCAAATATTCAACTTTCCGATTTGAATATGCTCTTGTGGCCGGTTTATTTATACCCTTATTATCATTATGCAAATCGAACGAATCGTTTGTGTTCTATTTTTTATTCTTTTTTTACTTATTTAGCGGTTGAAGGAACAGCAACATTTCTGACGATTATTGTCTCTTCAGTAATAGGAGATGCTTTTGTAGCAGCTCATTCGATTGTTTATAATATGTTTATTCGTTTGGTTTCTTTAGGAATCATTTTGAAGTTAATTGACTTATTTGAATTTGATTTCACTCCTTTTTATGAAGAAGAATTTGAAAAGTATTTAAAGATATTGATTTCTGTCTATTTTGCTATATTTGTAGTGATCAATTTTGCTTTATGGATTAGTGAACAAGCGCAATTTAAAAATTTTGGAAGTATGTTGGCAACGATTTGTTTTTTCACTTTTGTAGTCAGCCTATTCCACATGAAAATTGAGCGAGATCAGTATCGAAAAAATTTGGAACTGGAGTATAAAGAATTTTCTGAGCAACAAATGAGTCGTTATATGGCTGAGATTCAAAGTCTCTATTCTATTGTAAGGGGTTTTCGTCATGATTTAGGAAATTTAGTTATTTCTATGTCACTAGCCATTGAGGAAGAAAATATTCCAGAAATTCGAAGAATCCATAGAGAAGTATTGGAAAAAAGTTATAAAAAAATTAACGCAGAAGAATTATCAGGATTTAATTTAGTCAATATAAGAGATTCTGCTTTACGAAGTATTTTGATTCGAGGTTGGTTGGATGCAAGAGATGCTGGGGTAGAAATGACCTTTGAAACAAGTGAACCAATTGAGCAACTACCAGTCGATTTATTGGATATCGTGAGAATTGTTGGGATTCTAGTGACGAATGCTTTGGAAGCTTCAAAAGAAGCAGAAGAAAAGAAGGTTCATATTGCTATTTTCTCCATTTCAAAAATTGTTTACTTAGTGATTCATAATACGACAAACGAAATCACTTTTGATATAAGAAAAATATATGAAGAAGGGTATTCGACAAAAGGAGAAAACAGAGGACTAGGATTAAATAATGTGAGAAAAATCTTAGCAAATTATGGAACGATGTTTTTAGAAACGGAATTGCAAGGAAATCGTTTTTTACAAGTTTTGAAGATTGGAGGATATGAACAAGAATGAAGATTTTTTTATTAGAAGATGAGCTCTCTCAACAGATACGGGTAGAAAAACATATTGCAGAAATTGCTAAGGAATTAGAAATTAAACTTGAAGTGATTTCTACCGGTAAAATTACGGAATTTGAAAATTATATCCAGCATTCTGAGATCCACCAATTATATTTTCTAGATATTCACATCCAAGACAATGAGTATTGTGGGCTAGAAATTGCTCAAAAAATACGAGAAGCAAATCCTTATGCCATTATTGTTTTTATTACTACAAAATCGGAATTTGCTTCTATTACCTATCGTTATAAAGTATCTGCCTTGGATTTTATTGATAAAAATTTGAATGAAGATTTATTTAGATTAAAAATTAAGGAGTGTATTGAGTACTTGACAACTATTCAAATTGGAAATGATGATTTGACAGATTATTTCGAGTATGATTTTAAAGATAAAAAAATTAAAATTCCATTTAAGGATATTCTTTATATCGAAACGGTTGGTTCAGCTTATAAATTAAACTTAGTTGGGAAAAATTTTCAAAAAGAAATTGCAGGAAGTTTATCAGATGTCTTGGAGAAGGATGTGGAGGAGAGATATTTTAGTCCTCATCAATCTTTTATCGTAAATAGAAGTATGATCATTGGAATGGATAAGAAAAAGAAACAGCTGCTGTTGAAAGAAGGGTATTCTTGTCCAATTTCAAGAAGTAATATCAAACGTGTCAAAAAATTAATTGAAGAGCAAAATTTAGAATTTAGTGCTTGACAATTAGTTATATTCTGATATAATGAGATATGTTCTGTTAATGAATATATGGTCCGTTGGTCAAGGGGTTAAGACACCGCCTTTTCACGGCGGTAACACGGGTTCGAATCCCGTACGGACTATATCTCATTCCGCCATAGCTCAGTTGGTAGTAGCGCATGACTGTTAATCATGATGTCGTAGGTTCGAGTCCTACTGGCGGAGCTAGTATAGCACCCATTTGGGTGTTTTTTTATTTTGAAAAAGCTAGGATAATTGCTATCCTAGCCTTTTATTTATAAGTGAACGATGGTTAGATTCCTTAGCTTTTTCGTCTTTTTATTTGTCTCCATTCGTAGAGGAAAAAGAGAATGATTCCAACGAAAAAGGCAATGAGTCCTTCAATGAATCCTTGGGGAACAAATGTTAAGGTGACTGTTCCGGATCCTTTTGAAACACGAACTCCCATCAATCCTTTCTGGATGCGATGAATTTGGATAGGCTTTCCATTTTGTTTAGCTGACCAGCCTTTATCATAAGGAAGTGTAAAAATAAGGGTAGTATCTCTATCTGCGTTATAGGCTGCTACTACTTTATTTTTATTTTTGTGAATGGCAACTTCTTGTTGATGAATGGTGGTGATAGCCTGTGTATATTGGTCAAGATCCAGAGCAAAAAATTCTGGTGTATCAAAGGAGACTGTCGAATTTTCTGGAAAACTCATACGAATAGTAGCTGTTTCCCCTGTGTCAAAATGGCCAATCGAAAAGAATGGAAAGGCGTTATCAATAGTATAGCGTTGGTTCTGTCCATTGTAGCTGATTTCAATCTCTTTCCGATCATCATTTGAAAATTGTAAATTTGGAACATTGACATATAGTTGGCTATGGGCAGGAACCATTACTTCATATTGAATACTTGCGTAGGATAGATGACTATCTTCTTCAATTTTTGCAGTTTGCAACGAAGATGTAGTATTTTGTGAAGTATGCGACAGAATATTTAATTTCTTATAAAATTTATATTTTTCATCCGTGATTTGATGGATGAATCGTGTTTGATTATCCAGTGTTAAATTTGCAAAGGAAGCATTTTTATAAGTTTTTGCTGACAAAAAGGCGATTGGTAAGGCATATTCGTTCTCTGAAAGTGAGACTCCATTTTTGGTTGCAATCTCTTTAAATCCAAATTTTTGAACAGGTTGTTGGCTCAAATTATAGCGAACACCAAATAGACTATCCATTAAAATAGAATTATTTTGGTACCTAAGATTGAGATTGGTTCCTTCAGATTTAAATCCAAGTTTGTCCAATGTCGAGCTCGCATCCGTATTTCGTACAGATGAAAATTGAGAAATTCCATTATAACCATACTTCATACTATCATTGCCCGTTTGTGGCTGTAGAATCTCAGTCCGATAATTTGAGTCTGTCTTCCTTCTTACTAAGGATTGGATGGCTTTTAAGTCGCGTTCGTAGGATGACCGAGAAGCAAAGACCCATTCATTCGCAATTCCTTCCATTTGATAATAACTATTCACCGATAATTCAAAGATGGAGAAAAAAAGGATCGAAAGATAGAAAAGTCTAGGCGGTATTTTTTTTAGGATAAATCCTAAACAGACCAAATAGAAAGCAATTAAAAATTCAAAAGTAACAATGAAATTGACTGCATCTAAAAATTTATAGTGATTGCTGTAAAGGACAGTTGCTCCAAATCCTAGAATGAGGAGGAAATTAGCAAAACTAAAACGAATCCAAGTGATCTCCTCTATTCGATTTAGTACTTCTCCTGCCATTAGAATAATCGTCAAAGAAAAGATCCAAGAGTATCGATGAAGAAACATATTTGGCGCGTGCATACCTTGCCAAAGGAGATCTAATAATTGAAAACGAAAACTCAAAATAAGAATGGTCAAGAGTATAATGTAAGAAAGTTTCACGTGAAACTTGATCGACTTTACAAAGAAAAAGGTGATCGCTAATAGAAGTGGAAATAATCCCACGTAGATCATTGGAATTGATCCATATTTAGTAGTGTCAAAACTTCCAATGAAATTTTTTGCAAATACATCAAGATACCAACTTTTTTCTGTAAAGATACTGTCAACCTTTGAAAAACTTTCTCCATGAGTGCGTAAATCTAAGAAGGTAGGATATAACATCACAAGACTTGTTATAACTGATAAAAGAGATACAATCACAAAATGAAAGAACCGTTTTCCAATTTTTTTGATGTTCCATGACAGTTGTGTCAAGTACCATAAAATGAGAAAAATAGACATCATAAATCCAAAATAATAATTTTGGATAAACAAGCTGGTTAAGCTGATAAAGTAGAGAACCTCTCCCTCATTGTAAATTAGTTTTTTGAATCCATAAAGAATTAATGGTGCCAAGATAAAAACGTCTAGCCAAGTTTTGATTTCAATTTGACTGATGGCAAAGCTCATAAGAGCAAATGAGGTTGAAAGAGTAAGAACCAGGCATCTAGGGATTTTAGAAAAGATTCCATGTAGACTAATATAAGCGCTTAGCCCAATTGCTCCAAATTTAAGAAGAGTGATGAGGTAAACAGCATCCGGCATGGATTGTACATTAAAGAAGTATACAAGAGGAGAAAAGAAACTTCCTAGATAATAGCTACTGAGTGCATAGAAATTAATACCTAGTCCACTTTGAAAACTGTAAAATAGGCTATCTGTCCCATGTAAAATATTTCGAAGTGTAGTATCAAAAATGACATACTGATGATAACCATCTCCTAACAATGGGGATGTATCACTGTTCCAGTAGATTCCTTGTGAAAGGTAAATAAAGAACATTATGATAGCTGGAATCAGGAAAGAAGATACTATAAAAAGGGATGTTTTTAGCTTTGTTTTATTCATATATTTCTACTGAAAGAGCCTGAAATCATTATTCCAGGGCTCTTTATTTTTATTATTGACTCCAAAGTTCTTTCACTTTTGCTTGAACTTCTTCATTTTCAAGAAACTCATCATAGGTTTCATCAATGCGATCGATTACGCCGTTTTTTGAAAGAACGATAATATGGTTGGCGAGTGTTTGAATGAATTCGTGGTCATGGCTGGCAAAGATAATCGATTCTTTAAAATTCTTCAATCCATCATTCAAACTTGAAATAGACTCCAAATCCAAGTGATTGGTTGGATCATCCAGTACAAGAACATTTGACTTGAGGAGCATCAATTTAGACAACATGACACGAACTTTTTCTCCCCCTGACAAGACGTTGACAGACTTGTTAACTTCGTCACCCGAAAAGAGCATACGTCCTAAGAAACCACGAAGGAAAGTATTGTCATCTTCTTCTTTACTTGCAAATTGACGAAGCCAATCAAGAATACTTTCACCACCTGCAAAATCCCGGCTGTTGTCTTTTGGTAGATAAGATCGACTAGTTGTAACTCCCCACTTGACAGTTCCTTCATATTCAATATCATCCATCAATGCACGGATCAAAGCGGTTGTTTGAATATCGTTCTGTCCGATAAGGGCGGTTTTGTCACCAGGACGTAAGATAAAGCTGATATTGTCAAGGATGGTTTCTCCATCAATCTTGACAGAAAGATTTTCAACTGTCAAGAGATCGTTACCAATTTCACGTTCTGCTTTAAAGTTGATAAATGGGTACTTCCGACTAGATGGAACAATTTCTTCAAGTTCAATCTTGTCAAGCATTTTTTTACGCGAAGTTGCTTGTTTTGATTTTGAAGCGTTGGCTGAGAAACGTGCGACAAACTCTTGTAATTGTTTAATTTTTTCTTCAGCTTTTGCATTTCTATCTGCTTGTAATTTTGCTGCAAGTTCAGAAGATTCTTTCCAGAAATCATAGTTTCCGACGTAAAGTTTGATTTTTCCAAAGTCGAGATCCGCCATATGAGTGCAGACTTTATTCAAAAAGTGGCGGTCATGGGATACAACTATAACTGTATTTTCAAAATCAATCAGAAAATCTTCTAACCAGGTAATGGATTGGATATCCAATCCATTGGTCGGCTCGTCCAAAAGAAGAACATCTGGTTTACCAAAAAGTGCCTTAGCTAGGAGAACTTTCACTTTATCCCCATTGGCTAACTCGCTCATAGTTTGATAATGAAGGTCTTCTGAAATATTTAGATGTTGAAGCAATTGAGATGCTTCACTTTCTGCTTCCCATCCACCGAGTTCGGCAAATTCACCTTCAAGTTCAGCTGCACGGACACCATCTTCATCAGAGAAATCTTCTTTCATGTAGATAGCATCTTTCTCTTTCATAATGTTGTAGAGCTTTTCATTTCCCATAATCACAACATCAATGACCCGTTCGTCTTCGTAGTCAAAGTGATTTTGACGCAAAACGGACAAACGTTCATCAGGGCCAAGAGAAATATGACCAGTTGTTGGTTCAATATCTCCAGCTAAAATTTTTAAAAAGGTTGACTTTCCAGCACCATTGGCACCGATAAGACCGTATGTATTTCCTTCTGTAAAGTTGATATTGACATCGTCAAACAATTTTCGATCACTAAAACGTAGTGAGACGTCTGATACTGTAAGCAATGATTTTCTCCTCTTTCTATAATGTCTTAATTTTACTAGAAAATAGGGGAAAATTCAACTTTTTTAGTGTCAATTTATTTTTACAACCCTGTAAATTAAGTTGACAAAGTAGTAAACTTTTAATTCATTACAAACATAGAGGATAGACTAACATTTTGAACCAGAAAGTGCTATAATGATAGGGATAACGATTAAGGAGAAGAATATGACAAAACCCATCATTTTGACAGGAGATAGACCAACAGGAAAACTCCACATTGGCCACTATGTTGGTTCTTTAAAAAATCGGGTCTTGCTACAGAATAAAGACGAATATAATATGTTTGTTTTTTTGGCAGACCAGCAAGCTTTGACGGATCATGCAAAAGATCCAAAAACGATTGTGGAGTCTATTGGAAATGTCGCTTTGGACTATCTTGCAGCTGGACTAGATCCTGAAAAAGTAACGATTTTCATTCAAAGTCAGATTCCTGAATTGGCAGAATTGACCATGTACTACATGAATCTTGTATCTTTGGCACGACTTGAAAGAAACCCAACTGTAAAAACCGAGATTTCTCAAAAAGGTTTTGGTGAGAGTATACCTACAGGATTTTTGGTATACCCTATTTCGCAAGCAGCCGATATTACGGCATTTAAAGCGAATTATGTTCCGGTAGGAAATGACCAAAAGCCAATGATTGAACAAACTCGTGAGATTGTTCGTTCCTTTAACCATGCTTACAATACAGATACTTTGGTGGAGCCAGAAGGGATTTATCCTGAAAATGAAGCAGCAGGGCGCTTACCTGGTTTAGATGGAAATGCTAAAATGTCTAAATCGTTGAATAATGGCATTTACCTAGCTGATGATGCAGATACTTTAAAGAAAAAAGTGATGAGTATGTATACTGATCCTGATCATATTAAAGTAGAGGATCCAGGAAAAATTGAAGGTAATATGGTCTTTCATTACCTGGATGTATTTGGCCGTCCAGAAGATGTAGCTGAAATTGCAGAAATGAAAGAACATTATCAATGTGGTGGACTTGGTGATGTAAAGACCAAACGATATCTTTTAGAAATTTTAGATCGTGAATTAAGACCGATTCGTGAAAGACGTCTTGAGTTTGCAAAGGATATGGGCGAAGTCTACTCTATTCTTGAAAAAGGAAGTGAGCGCGCTCGAAATGTAGCAGCTCAAACACTGGATGAAGTAAAATCTGCGATGGGAATTACCTATTTTAAAAAATAAAACGACTTCATTAATAGCGAACATTTCTTTACTGCTCATTGATAATTTACCAATAAATGATTGACAAATTGCCATAGAATGGTATGATATTAACAATAAAAATTCGAGCCTTGCTCAAATAAAAAGAAAAGAGGATCCAGCTAATGTCTAATTGGGACACAAAGTTTTTAAAAAAAGGGTTTACATTCGATGACGTGCTTTTGATTCCAGCAGAAAGTCACGTATTGCCTAATGATGCAGATTTAAGTACACAATTAGCAAGTAATTTACGCTTGAATATCCCAATCATTACTGCTGCTATGGATACGGTGACTGAAAGTCAAATGGCAATTGCTATGGCACGTGCTGGTGGACTTGGTGTTATCCATAAAAACATGTCAATTGAGCAACAGGCAGATGAAGTACGCAAAGTAAAACGCTCTGAAAATGGGGTTATCATTGATCCGTTCTATTTGACTCCGTCTCATACAATTGCAGAAGCAGATGAGTTGATGGGACGATACCGAATCAGTGGTGTTCCTGTTGTTGAAACACTTGAAAATCGTAAATTAGTTGGTATCCTTACAAACCGGGATTTGCGTTTTATTTCTGATTACAATCAACCTATTTCAAATCATATGACAAGTGAAAATTTGGTGACTGCACCGGTTGGAACTGATTTGGAAACAGCTGAACGCATTCTACAAGAGCACCGTATTGAAAAATTACCATTGGTAGATGAAAATGGTCGTCTTTCTGGCTTGATTACAATCAAAGATATTGAAAAAGTTATCGAGTTCCCAAATGCGGCTAAGGATGAATTTGGTCGTTTGCTTGTGGCTGGTGCCGTAGGGGTTACTTCAGATACTTTTGAACGTGCAGAAGCTCTTTTTGAAGCTGGTGCAGACGCAATTGTCATTGATACTGCTCATGGACATTCTGCGGGTGTTCTTCGTAAGATTGCAGAAATTCGTGCTCACTTCCCAGATCGTACCTTGATTGCAGGAAATATTGCAACTGCTGAAGGTGCTCGTGCATTATTTGATGCAGGGGTAGATGTAGTTAAGGTCGGAATTGGTCCAGGATCAATCTGTACAACTCGTGTTGTTGCAGGGGTTGGTGTTCCTCAAGTGACTGCCATTTATGATGCAGCCGCTGTAGCTCGTGAATATGGAAAAACGATCATTGCTGATGGTGGTATCAAGTATTCAGGAGATATTGTCAAAGCACTCGCAGCTGGTGGAAATGCGGTTATGCTTGGCTCAATGCTTGCAGGTACAGATGAAGCACCAGGTGAAACAGAAATCTTCCAAGGTCGTAAATTTAAAACATACCGTGGTATGGGATCTATTGCAGCAATGAAGAAAGGTTCTAGCGACCGTTACTTCCAAGGATCTGTCAATGAAGCCAATAAATTGGTCCCTGAAGGAATTGAAGGACGCGTTGCTTATAAAGGATCTGTAGCAGATATGGTCTTCCAAATGATCGGTGGTATTCGTTCAGGTATGGGTTATGTTGGTGCAGCAACTATTCAAGATTTACATGATCATGCACAATTTGTCGAAATGAGTGGTGCCGGATTGAAAGAAAGCCATCCTCATGATGTGCAAATTACAAACGAGGCGCCTAACTACTCAGCACAATAAATTTACACATTTGTAAACAAAAATAACAGCATCTTGACGGTATTGTCAAGATGCTGTTTTGATATGACCGGCTTGAATAGTAAAAATTTTCAACTCCTCAGGCAGTTCTTTTAAATGATCAAGAGTTGTCGTTGTAATAAATGTTTGAATATTATTAGAGATAGTTTCAAGTAGTTGAAGTTGACGATAATTGTCAAGTTCGCTCATGACATCGTCAAGTAATAAAATAGGCTTTTCTCTTGTGATTTCTTCCATCAATTCGATTTCTGCTAATTTTAGAGAGAGAACAACACTTCGATGTTGGCCTTGACTACCAAAGGTAGCATTCATATTATTGATAAAAAATGCCAAATCATCCCTGTGGGGTCCAATGCTTGTTGTTTTTCTAAAAATATCCTTCTGACGGTTTTTTTCCAACATAGAGAGAAACTGCTCTTCTATATCATTTCCATCTTCAGAAAAAACAGTTGACTGATATTGAATCGATAGGTCTTCTTTGTTGTCAGAAAGTCGAGTGTGTTTTTCTTTTGCTTTAGCTTCTAATTTTTTAATAAACTCAAGCCGATGATAGATGACGCGACTTCCAAAACTAGCTAGTTGTGAATCTAAGACTTCCAAAAATGTAGCATCAATTTTTTCCGAATTTTTTAGGTAACTATTTCTTTGTTTCAGTACATGGTTGTATTGAGATAAGTCGGATAAATAGAGAGGTTTCATCTGACCTAATTCAATGTCAATAAATTTTCGACGTCCTGCAGGTGATCCTTTGATCAGTTGCAAATCTTCGGGTGCGAAAAGGACAACATTCATATGGCCAATATAGTTCGATAATTTGGCTTGTTTCAAATGATTTACCTTAGTTATCCGACCTTTTGGTGTCAAGGAGATTTCCAATGGAAGAGGACCAGTTTCTCTTTGTAATTGACCAGAAACTTTAAAATCTGTGGATTCAAAATAGATGAGATCTCTATCATTTCGTGTTCGATGACTTCTGGTTAAAGCTAGAAAATAAATTGATTCGAGAATATTGGTCTTTCCTTGAGCATTTTGACCTAGGAAAATATTTAATCCAGGATGAAACTCGACTTCAAGTTCTTGATAATTACGAAAATGTTGAATGGATAACTGTTTTAACCACATTAGGAGATACCAGGAAAGCGAATTGCTTTTTCTTTTTTGTTAGTCTTTGTCGGTTGTTTCTTTTGTTGTTGATTGAGTTGCTTGACAAGTTCAGCAACACGTTCCTTTTCTTCCTTCTCTTTAAGATGCTCTTCTATTTCCTCTTGAGAAGGTTCAAGAATGGTGATAGTCATGCTCAGTTCAGGAATGTTAATTTGATCGTTGACACGAAGTTTACGGCCTCTCCGTTGTTCTAATTCACCATTAACAAAGACTTCTTTTTCTTGAAGAAAGGCTTTGATTGCACCACCACTCTGTATAATACCGAGTTCTTTTAAGATTGCTTGCAATGTAATAAAGTCATCAAATAATTTGTAATTCATAGTTCACCTCTTTGCGTGTTATTATACCATATTTTTAGTTTATCTAGGGTAGAGAATGTTGAGTGATTTGAGAAGCTTTTTCACAGTTTGAATTAGGATTTTAGTGTGATTTCGTGTTATAATGAAAGTTACTATTGAGTAGAACGAGGATGAAAATGGAATTAGTAAAGGGCGTGAATCTTCACTTTCTTCAATCAAAAAAATTTAAAACCAATAAAATTAAGGTCCGTTTTTCATCGCCATTAGATGAAAATACCGTGGCTGCGCGTGTTTTGGCAGCTTGTATGATGGAAACTGCAAATCAAAAATATCCAACTTCACAATTATTCCGTGAAAAATTAGCGAGTCTATACGGGGTAGAATTGTCAACCTCAGTCTCTAAGAGGGGGCGTGTTCATTATGTTGATTTGAATATTTCCTTTGTGCGCGATGATTTTTTAAGCAAGAAAAATGTTCTTACTGATGAGGTTTTGGACATTATAGAAACCATCTTCTTTTTACCTTTGGTAGTAGAAGATCACTTTGACAGTGATACCTTTGACGTTGAAAAGAAAAATACAATTTCCGATTTGGAGTCGGAAATTGAAGAGCCTTATTATTATGCACATGGGCAATTGAATCAACTATTTTTTGAAGACGAAACAATCGGGATGTCAAGATTGGGGAAAGTTGATTTAGTGAGACAAGAGACAGCTCAAAGTTCTCTTGAACAGTTTCATCAGATGCTCCAATTAGATAACATTGACTTCTTTTTCATAGGCGATTTTAATGAGGTCGCTATTGTGGATCGAGTGAACCAGTTTGAATTCAAGCCACGTGATAACAATTTGTCTGTCAACTATCAACAACCTTTTACAAATGTTGTTAGAGAAAAGTTAGAGCAAAAACAAAATCAACAATCTATTTTAGAATTAGGTTATCATTTTTCTACCCAGTATGGAGAATCTCTCCATATCCCACTAGTTGTATTAAATGGGATGCTGGGAGCTTTCTCGCATTCAAGACTTTTTCAAGTAATTCGTGAGAAAGAAGGTCTTGCTTATACCATCTCTAGCCATTTTGATATTTTTACAGGCTTTATGAGAGTTTTTGCAGGCATTGATAAGGGATCTCGTACCAAAGTAATGACTTTGATTATGAAACAGTTGAATGATTTAAAACGAGGCAAGTTTACAGAGTCAGAGCTTCAATTGACAAAAGAAATGTTGATAAATACGACCTTATTAGCACAGGATAGACAAAATACCCTGATTGAAAGGGAATATCTGAAAACGATGCTTGGAAAGAAGGTTCTTTCTCTAGAAGAGTGGTTAGAATCTATCAATAAGGTTAGTAAAGAAGAAATTATTGAGACGGCAAAAACAATTAATTTACAGTCTGTTTATTTTATAGAAGGAAAGTAGTGTAAAGATTGAAAATTAAAGAAAAATACTATGAATCAGTAGGCGAGCAGGTCTACTTTACACGCTTGTCAAACGGATTGACCATTCATTTAATCCCAAAAGAAGATTATTATGAAACCTATGGAATGATTACAACCAAATTCGGTTCAGTGGACACACGAATTCTAGTGAATGGTGATGAAAGACAATATCCTGCAGGAATTGCTCATTTTCTAGAACACAAAGTATTTGAAGATGAAAAAGGTCAAGATTATCTAACAAAATTTGTTCATTTAGGATCGGAAAGTAATGCCTTTACAAGCTTTACAAAGACAAGTTATCTTTTTTCAACAACTTCAAAAGTCCCTGAAAATATTCAATTGTTATTGGAGATGGTTTCAAAGGCTTCCTTTACAGAAAAATCTGTATCTAAGGAAAGAGAAATCATTCAACAAGAGATTGGAATGTACCAAGATAGTCCAGACTATCGATTATTTTTTGGTGCTTTAGAAAATTTATATCCGGGAACACCGTTAGCAGATGATATTGCTGGGACAAGAGACTCAATTTCTGATATTACAATCGATAATCTCCATGAAAATTTTGATCTATTCTATCATCCCTCTCAAATGCACTTATTAGTGATAGGAAAATTCGATGTTGATCCGATATTACAAGTTTTAAAAGAATATGATCAAATTTCCCAACTTCCTTCGATCAAGATGGAACGTTTTCCTGTAGAAAAAAACGAAGTGAAACTGAATCAATCCTGCAGAATGGATGTGGCGACTCCTAAATTGGCAATTGGAATTCGGGGAAATGATGACATTAAAGAAGAGGAAAAATTTCGCTATAAATTAATGTTAAAATTACTATTTTCGATGATGTTTGGTTGGACTTCGCAACGGTTTCAAAGTTTATATGAAGCAGGGAAGATTGACAACTCATTGACACTCGAAGTCGAGGTTGAAGAATTATTTCATTTTGTTATTTTGACAATGGATACCAAAGAACCAGTCTCCTTATCTCATCAATTTAGGTCAGCTATCAAACAATTTGATAAGGATCCAGATGTGAATCAGGAACATTTGGATACGATTAAAAGCGAAATGTTTGGTGATTTCTTACAAGGTTTAAATTCGCTTGAGTATAGTGCAACTCAGTTTGATTATTTTTCAGACGGTAGCACATCTTATGATCTTCCAAAGATTTTACAAAGTATTAGTTTACAAGATATCATCAAATTAGGTCATAAATTCATTGATCAGGCTGAGATGGTTGACTATATGATTTTTCAAAAGTAGTAAACAATATATCAAGAAGGGAAAAAATGAAGAAGAGAACAATTGGTCAGGTATTAAGACTGTCAAGAGTAAATTTACATTTAAGTTTACAGGACGTGTCAAATAAGACAGCTATTGAAATTCCTTATATAGAAGCGTTGGAAAACGATGAGTTTGATCTACTACCAAGTCCGTTTTATGCCCAGATCTATCTAAAAAAGCTATCATGGGCTTTGGGGTTAGATGAGTCCATTCTATTGACAGCTTTTCGTGAAGGAAAAGAGTTGTTATTTGATGAAGAAATCCTTGTAGATGACGAAGAGCTTCATTCAAGGAAATTAAGACAGAAAGCAAGCTGGTTACCAATCTTGTATTATCTACTAATTAGCTTTGCTATTCTTGGTTTTGTGATTTATATCGTATATTTTTATGGATTTACAGCATCTGTAAAATAGATGGAAAGATAGTTTATTTTTTGGAGGAAGTATGAAAAAAGAAAATATTCCTAATGCATTGACATTAATTCGGGTTGTGATGATTCCTATTTTTATTGCTATTTTAAGTTTAAGTCATTCTTATCTAGGACATATTGTAGCAGCAGTTATTTTTGCAATTGCAAGTATTACAGATTATTTGGATGGCTTTCTTGCACGAAAATGGAATGTGGTTAGTAATTTTGGTAAATTTGCAGATCCAATGGCGGATAAATTATTGGTTATGTCAGCCTTTATCATGATGATTGAATTAAAAATGGTTCCTGCTTGGATTGCAGCCGTTATCATTTGTCGTGAGTTAGCTGTTACTGGTTTGCGTCTTCTACTTGTTGAGACAGGTGGTACAGTTCTTGCTGCAGCCATGCCAGGAAAAATTAAAACCTTTAGCCAAATGTTTGCCATTATCTTTTTGCTTTGCCATTGGACACTTCCAGGGCAAGTGTTGCTTTATATTGCATTGATTTTCACAATTTATTCTGGTTACGACTACTTTAAGGGAAGTAGCTATCTCTTTAAAGACACATTTAAATAAATGAAACAGATGATTGAGCTAAAAAATGTATCCTTTCGATACGATAAAACAGTAGAAGAGTATCAAATTGACACGGTTTCGTTTCACGTGAAACAAGGAGAGTGGCTTTCGATTGTTGGACACAATGGTAGTGGGAAATCTACAGTTGTACGCCTGATTGATGGCCTTTTGGAAGCTGAGTCTGGTGAGATTTACGTTGATGGAAAACAACTGACTCGTGAAACTATATGGGAAATTCGTAGTAAAATTGGGATTGTATTTCAGAACCCTGACAACCAATTTGTTGGTGCGACAGTAGAAGATGATGTTGCCTTTGGTTTAGAAAATCAAGGAATTCCACGGGAAGAAATGTTTCAACGTGTGGAGAAGGCTATTGAGCAAGTCGGTATGCTGGAATTTAAAGATCGCGAACCATCTCGTTTGTCAGGTGGTCAAAAGCAACGGGTGGCCATAGCAGGTATTATCGCCTTGAGACCAACTATTATTATCCTTGATGAAGCAACTAGTATGTTAGATCCAGAAGGCAGAGAGGATCTAATGGCGGTAATGAGAGAACTTCAGAAAAAATTTCAATTAACAATTATCTCCATTACCCATGATTTAACCGAAATTGCCTTAAGTGATCGAACACTCGTCTTTCAAAAAGGAAAATTAGAGTCTTCTATGACGCCGCGGGAATTGTTTTCAAGAAATGACCTTAATGAGATTGGACTAGATAAGCCTTTTAGTAAGCAGGTTCAAGAATCTCTCAGCTCGCATTTTCCGCTAAAACAGGATTATCTAACAGAAAGTGAGTTATTAGACCAACTATGGGAATCTCTTTAAAGAATGTCTATTATACTTATCAAGAGGGAAGTCCTTTTGAAGGGCAGGCGCTTTCTGATATTAGTTTGGAAATAAAAGATGGATCTTATACAGCCATCATCGGGCATACTGGTAGTGGCAAGTCTACTTTGTTGCAATTACTAAATGGTTTACTGCGTCCGACTACAGGAACGATTCAATTTGAAGATTTTGTTTTAGATAATCATTCTGAGCCAAAAGAAATGAAGTACCTGAGAAAAAAAGTCGGTTTGGTTTTTCAATTTCCAGAAAGTCAGCTATTTGCGGAAACTGTTCTAGCTGATGTAGCCTTTGGACCACAAAATTTTGGGGTACCTAAGGACAAAGCGGAGGAAATAGCCAAAGAAAAATTAGCGATCGTTGGTTTAGAAGAGTCTATCTATGATAAAAGTCCATTTGAACTATCTGGTGGACAAATGAGACGGGTTGCGATCGCGGGTATTTTAGCTATTGAACCAGAGATTTTAGTATTGGACGAGCCAACAGCAGGGCTAGATCCTGCTGGAAGAAAGGAATTGATGGCGCTGTTTGAAACATTACATAAAAATGGGATGACCCTAGTTCTGGTAACTCATACGATGGATGATGTAGCAAATTTTGCTGATACCGTATTTGCTTTGGAAGCGGGAAAACTTGTCCTAAACGGATCCCCAAGGGAAGTGTTTCAACAGGTTGAGTATTTACAAAAGCTTCAATTAGGAGTCCCACAAATTACGAATTTTGCTCTTCAATTGAAACGAAGAGGACTTCCTCTGGACAGACTACCAATCAAAATTGAGGAACTAAAGGAGCTGTTACTTCATGAATAATATGATTTTAGGAAGGTATATTCCTGGAAACTCCATTATCCACCAACTAGATCCTCGTGGGAAGTTGCTCTCAATGTTTTTATTCATATTTCTTCTGTTTTGGGCAAATAATATCCAGACAAATGTTCTTCTCTTTGGTTTTATTTTTGTTTTAATGTATCTAACGAGGATTTCGGTTAGTTTTTATGTCAAAGGCTTAAAATCAATGATTTTTATCATTGCTTTTACAACTATTTTCCAATTATTTGCGACCTCTCAAGGAACAATTTTGTATCAATGGTGGTTTTTAAAATTAACCGATCAAGGATTGATGCAAGCTGCTATCATATTTTGTAGGTTTATTTTAATCATTTTTTATTCGACGATTTTAACAGTGACGACGACACCATTAAGTTTAGCAGATGCTGTTGAAAAGATCCTCACACCGCTAAAATTGATTAAGGTTCCAGCACATGAAATTGGGTTAATGCTATCTATGAGTTTGCGCTTTGTTCCAACTTTAGTGGATGATACGAATCGAATCATGAATGCTCAAAGGGCGCGTGGTGTAGATTTTGGAGAAGGAAATCTATTAAAAAGGATTCGTTCCTTTATTCCTATCCTCATTCCTCTATTTGCTTCTAGTTTTAAACGTGCAGATGCACTTGCGATTGCGATGGAAGCGAGAGGCTACAAAGGAGGGGAAGGAAGGACGCGCTATCGGAGTTTACAGTGGAGATTAAAAGATACCTTAGCATTACTAGTTATTCTATGCCTGATGTTATTCGTTTTTTATCTAAAAAATGGATAAAGGGAGCCATTTTGATTCAAAAATAAAGAAAAAGCGCTATATATGGCGCTTTTTACATTAAATTCTCATATTCTTGTAACATTTGTAATATATTTTATAACGAATTGTAACATTTTGTGTGTATTATAGAATTATGTTCGAAAGGAGAATAGGATTCATGAACAGTAAAAAGTTCCAATGGACAGTTACTTCCCTAATTTCAGCAGCATCACTTTTCATTTCTGGTATTGCTACAGTGAATGCTGAAACTTACGAAGTGAAGTCTGGAGATACTCTATCAAAAATTGCACTTGAAAATAACACTTCATTAGAAAATATTATTTCAACTAACAACCTTACCAATGAAGATTTAATTTATGCAGGACAAATTATTGAATTAGGTGAGCGTTCTAAATCAATGGTTGATAAGGTTGCTCCGCAAGAGCAGGCAAAACCTGCTGAAAGTGCACCTACAGCAACTGCAACAGCACAAACTGCTCAAAAACAAACAACTTATGCAGCAAATGCTACAGTGACTTCTGCACAATCAACAAATGGTGGAATTGTTCTATCAAATGGTAATACTGCTGGTGAGCAAGGAGCATATGCAGCTTCTCGCATGGCTGAGATGACAGGTGTACCTGCCTCTACTTGGGAAGCAATCATTGCCCGTGAATCAAATGGTCAGGTGAATGCAGCAAATGCTTCTGGTGCAAGTGGTTTATTCCAAACAATGCCAGGTTGGGGTTCAACTGCAACAGTTGATGATCAAATCCAGGCAGCATATAATGCATACAACTCACAAGGTTTGTCAGCTTGGGGTTATTAAAAAATGATAGTGGGACAGAAATCGGTAATTCGTTAGAATTCGATTTCGTCGTCCCACCTCCGCACAGTTGAGTAGGGCTGTAAAAGCTGATGAAATCAGCGTAGTAGAGCCCACTCAACCACTGCGTCTTGCTCGACAATCCAAAAATAATTGAGAGGCTAGGACTTTTGTCCCAGCCTCATTTTTTTAATTCCTCAAGGATATCAAGTGGAGAATGACAAATAAAATCTGGTGAGTAAAGAAGTAGTTCTTCAAGATCTCCAAAACCCCAAGTGACAGCCATGGTTTTTATACCAACTGTTTGACCCCCAATGAGGTCAAATTTTGTGTCTCCAATAATCACTGTTTCCTCTTTTGGAAGGTCATTGATTGACAAGGCGTATCGAATGACATCGGCTTTGTGGGTACGATCAGAACTTGATCCATAAATTCCTTTAAAGTATTTAGAGATACCTAAATCTTGACACATCTGTAAAGCAACTGGTTCATGTTTTGAAGTAGTTATATAAAGGGGAATGCTTTCATCTTGTATTGCTTTCAAAGCTTCAACTATTTGAGGAAATAGAGTTGATTTGTATTGCCCTTTTTCATGATAATACTGGCGATAGATAGTCACTGCTTGATCTACCAAAGCTTCAGGAAGAGTAGCTTCAAAACTAGAAATCAAAGGTGGTCCCATAAAACTACGGATGGTTTTGAGATCGGGTTGAGGAACCTTCAAAGTATCGAATGTATGTTGAAAGCTCTCTGTAATTCCCTTGGAACTGTCAACTAATGTTCCATCTAAGTCAAAAAATAAGGCTTGCATATTATTCCCCAAATATCTCTTTTTGTAATCTACGTCCGGTTGGTGTTGCTGCCAATCCTCCTTCAGCTGTTTCTCTAAAGGCAGTTGGAAGACTAGAACCAACTTGGTACATGGCGTCAATAACTTCATCAACAGGTATTTTTGATTCAATGCCTGCTAAGGCCATATCAGCAGCAATAAAGGCATAGCTGGCTCCCATTGCGTTCCGTTTGACACATGGAACTTCCACGAGTCCTGCCACTGGATCACAAATGAGCCCAAGCATGTTTTTGATGACAAAACAGACTGCCTGACTCGCTTGATAAGGAGTTCCCCCAGCAGCTAGTGTCAATGCTGCCGCACTCATAGCTGAAGCAGAACCAACTTCTGCTTGACAACCACCTTCTGCACCTGAAATAGAAGCATTATTGGCGATGACTAAACCAAAAGCCCCAGCTGTCAGTAAAAAATCTAATTGTTGCTGACGGTTTAACCCTAATTTTTGGGTTGCTGCAGTGAGAACTGCGGGAAGGCAGCCAGCAGATCCTGCAGTGGGTGTTGCACAGACCAGTCCCATTTTAGCATTGTGTTCGTTGACAGCAATAGCATTCTTTGCTGCGGTTAGGACGGTCAAGTCAGATAACGTTTTTCCTGATTTGATATAGCGATCTAATTTTGCGGCATCCCCACCGGTTAACCCACTACGAGAGTGGTTTTCATTTAACCCTAACTTTACAGAATCAATCATCACTTCTAAATTACGGGTCATTAATCGTAGGACTTCTTCTCGTTCACGACCAGTTAGTTCAAATTCAGTTGCAATCATTAACTCTGCAACGTTTCCTTCGTATTGCGTGCTTGCTTGTTCTACGAGGTCTACAATTGAATAAAACATATGAACTCCTTATTTGAAAAAGTTGACATTATGAAGATGAGGAATTTTACGGATATCGTCGATCGCTGCTTCACAACTCCTTGAGTCAACTTCTATAATCATAATCGCTTTTTCTCCAGCTTTTTCCCGCGTCACATTCATTTGTGCAATATTAATATCATAGCGAGAAAGAGCTTCTGTGACATGGGCGATCATCCCAGGGACGTCCTGGTGAACAATGATAATGGTTGGAGTATTCATATTTAGCGAGATGGCAAAGCCATTTAACTCAGTAACCTGTATGTTCCCACCACCAATTGAGATTCCAGTGACAGAAATCGTTTTATGATCATTTTTAACAGTAATGGTTGTTGTGTTTGGGTGAGGAGCATTGCTCTCTTTTTGAATAGACCAAACAATCCGAATGCCTCGTTCATGTGCAATTTTTAGACTATCTGGGATTCTAGGATCATCTGTGTCCATTCCTAAGATGCCTGCTACTAAGGCTAAATCTGTTCCATGACCACGATAGGTTTTAGCGAAGGAATTAAATAATTGGAACTCAACTTCTTTTGGCTCCTCTCCAAAGATAGAAGAAACAATTTTACCAATTCGAACAGCACCTGCAGTATGACTACTGGATGGGCCAATCATCACAGGTCCAATAATATCAAAAACTGATTGGAATTTTAAAGAGTTCATGCTCTGCTCCTTTGTGATCACTTTACTTCATTATATCAGATATGGCTGATGATTTCTTCTATTTTTCCCGAAATATCTGAGAAATCTTAAAGGGGGCTTAAAGCATTTATATTATCCTGGATTTTTAGTATTTCTAACATCTGACTGAAATATTTGACATATAATTTCAATAAATATGAAATATTTCTTGTGTAGTATAGAGGTATACCAATAAAGGAGTACATAATAATGAATAAAAAACAAATGATGAAACGAATTATTGGACTTAGTTTACTTGCAGGACTTTTCCTTCCAATTGTAGCGAATGCAGATTCTTATACTGTAAAATCAGGTGATACTTTATCAGCTATTGCTAAAGAGAAAAACACAACGGTTGATGCGATTGCTAAGAAAAATAAGATTAGTAACGTGAATCTCATCTCAGTTGGACAAGTTCTTGAGATTGAAGATGCAAATACAACGCAGAAAACTACGGAGCAAGCTACTACTAGTAAAACTGATACTACACAAGTAACAACTACTGTCTCTGCTTCAGATGGCTTGAGTGCGGAAGATGCAGCTGCTAAGGAATGGATTGCCCAAAAAGAGTCAAGTGGTAGTTATACAGCACAAAATGGCCAATATTATGGTCGTTACCAATTGACTATCACTTATTTGAATGGTGATTTATCACCTGCAAACCAAGAAAAAGTGGCCAATCAATATGTTGTCAACCGTTATGGATCATGGTCAGCAGCTAAAAATTTCTGGTTAGCAAATGGCTGGTATTAAATTCGTTTGAAAAGAGTTCTTTAATAGGACTCTTTTTAAATTTACAGACTTGTAAACCCATCGATCAAGATCAACAAAAAGAATAGTAAGATGCTTGTTTTCTAATATAAAGCGTGTTAAAATGGTAACTGCTCAAAACGACCTTCAATCGTTGAAGCAAATCACGACCTTCAATCGTGAGAAACGAAAAGATGGGAGAAATCTATGAGTGATAACTCGAAAACACGTGTTGTTGTTGGTATGAGTGGTGGTGTGGATTCATCTGTAACAGCTTTATTATTAAAGCAACAGGGTTACGATGTCATCGGCATCTTCATGAAAAACTGGGACGACACAGACGAAAATGGCGTCTGTACAGCTACAGAAGATTACAAAGATGTAGCAGCGGTTGCAGACCAAATTGGCATTCCTTACTATTCTGTCAACTTTGAAAAAGAATACTGGGATCGTGTCTTTGAATATTTCCTTGCCGAATACCGAGCTGGTCGAACACCAAATCCGGATGTCATGTGTAATAAGGAAATCAAATTTAAGGCCTTTCTAGATTATGCTATGACACTCGGTGCCGATTATGTAGCCACAGGGCACTATGCGCGCGTGTCGCGTGATGAGGATGGCATTGTCCATATGTTACGTGGCGTTGACAACGGGAAGGATCAAACTTATTTCTTAAGCCAACTGTCACAAGAACAACTTCAAAAAACCATGTTCCCATTGGGACATTTGGAAAAGCCTGAGGTTCGCCGTCTAGCTGAAGAAGCTGGATTGGCAACAGCTAAAAAGAAAGACTCAACTGGGATTTGCTTTATTGGAGAAAAGAATTTCAAAGAATTTCTAGGGAACTACCTTCCTGCCCAACCAGGTCAAATGATGACCATCGATGGACGAGATATGGGTGAACATGCAGGTTTGATGTATTACACAATCGGTCAACGGGGTGGACTTGGAATTGGGGGCCAACAAGGTGGAGACAATGCTCCATGGTTTGTAGTTGGTAAAGACCTCAGTCAAAATATTCTTTATGTCGGTCAAGGCTTCTATCATGAAGCATTGATGTCAACAAGTTTACAGGCTAGTCAAGTTCACTTTACAAGAAATATGCCAGAAGAGTTTACATTAGAGTGTACAGCTAAGTTCCGCTATCGTCAGCCTGACTCAAAGGTGACTGTACACGTTAAAGGTGACAAGGCAGAAGTGATTTTCGCCGAACCTCAACGAGCCATTACACCAGGACAAGCTGTTGTCTTTTACGACGGTGAAGAGTGTCTAGGTGGTGGCTTGATTGACAATGCTTATCGGGATGGAAAAGTTTGTCAGTATATTTAAATTGACAAATTTTCTCAATTTGCTACAATAATAAAAGCAATAGAAATGATGGTCAAAGCTCATGGATGTTGTAGGCTTTTTTGTCCTGCACTTCTCAGAGTTTTGACTATTTTTGTGTGATTTCGAAAGGAAGTAAAATGAGGCAAAAGGATTTTCGGACGAAAATAGGTTCTACTGTTTTTGGTGTGAGAGCGACTGCTTTGATTGTAAAAGATAATCGCTTGTTCGTCATAGAAGATGAGGACGGCTGTTATACAATTGGAGGTGCTATTCAAGTCAATGAAACTACAGAAGATGCGGTAGTTCGGGAAGTCAAAGAGGAACTTGGTGTCACATCTACAGCAGGTCCGTTAGCTTTCGTGGTTGAAAATCACTTTGAACAAGCTGGAATCCACTACCATAACATTGAATTTCATTATTTGGTGGACTTGCTAGAAGATGCACCTTTGGTCATGCAGGAAGATACAAAGCAATTACCTTGCCGTTGGATTGCTTTAGATGATTTACACACTGTTGACCTGAAACCAGCCTTTTTAAAATCAGCCCTACCAGAATGGGACGGAAAATTACGACACATCCATCTTGAGAAATAGGAGAAAAAATGACATATAATTTTATTGAAGAATACGATATCATTGTAATCGGTGCGGGGCATGCGGGAGTAGAAGCTTCTCTAGCTGCTAGCCGTATGGGTTGTAAGGTCTTACTTGCGACTATTAACATTGAAATGCTGGCTTTTATGCCTTGTAATCCCTCTATTGGTGGTTCTGCTAAGGGGATTGTCGTGCGTGAAGTCGATGCCCTCGGTGGAGAAATGGCAAAGAACATCGACAAGACCTACATTCAAATGAAAATGCTCAATACTGGTAAAGGTCCTGCAGTTCGTGCACTTCGGGCTCAAGCAGACAAAGAACTTTACTCAAAAGAAATGCGGAAAACGGTTGAAAACCAAGAAAATTTAACTCTTCGCCAAACCATGATTGATGAGATTTTGGTGGAGAATGGTAAGGTTGTTGGTGTAAGGACTGCGACTCACCAAGAGTATGGGGCAAAGGCTGTTATTGTCACTACTGGGACAGCTTTACGCGGGGAAATTATCATTGGAGATCTCAAGTATTCGTCAGGGCCTAATCATAGTCTAGCTTCTATCAATTTAGCCGATAATCTCAAACAGCTAGGATTAGAAATTGGACGTTTCAAAACAGGGACACCACCTCGTGTAAAGGCGTCGTCAATTAACTATGACGAAACGGAAATTCAACCTGGAGATGAAGCTCCAAATCATTTTTCTTATACATCGCGTGATGAAGATTATGTAAAGGATCAGGTTCCATGTTGGTTGACTTATACGAATGGGCATAGCCATGAAATTATCCAGAATAATTTACACCGGGCACCTATGTTTACAGGGGTTGTAAAGGGAGTGGGTCCTCGCTATTGTCCGTCCATTGAGGATAAAATTGTCCGTTTTGCAGACAAAGAGCGTCATCAACTATTCTTAGAACCAGAGGGACGAAATACAGAAGAAGTCTATGTTCAGGGGCTGTCAACGAGTTTACCAGAAGATGTTCAGCGGGATCTCGTTCATTCTATTAAGGGACTTGAGAAGGCAGAAATGATGCGAACGGGTTATGCGATTGAGTATGATATGGTTTTGCCTCATCAATTGCGCGCAACTTTGGAAACCAAGAAAATTTCAGGTCTCTTTACAGCTGGCCAAACCAACGGAACGTCTGGTTATGAAGAGGCCGCTGGTCAAGGGATTATTGCAGGGATCAATGCTGCTCTAAAAATCCAAGGAAAACCAGAACTCATTTTGAAACGTAGTGATGGCTATATTGGGGTTATGATCGATGACTTGGTAACAAAGGGAACGATCGAACCGTATCGTTTGTTAACAAGTCGTGCAGAATACCGTTTGATTTTGCGTCATGATAATGCAGATATGCGCTTGACAGAAATGGGACGAGCAATTGGATTGGTAGATGATGAACGTTGGCAACGTTTCGAAACTAAGAAGTATCAGTTTGAAAATGAGATGAAGCGTTTGGATAGCATTAAGTTAAAGCCTGTAAAGGAAACCAATGAGAAGGTCGCTGCAATGGGCTTTAAACCATTGACAGATGCTGTCACTGCTAAAGAATTCTTGAGACGACCAGAAGTCTCTTACCAAGATGTGGTAGAATTTATCGGTCCTGCAGCTGAAGAACTGGATGATAAAATCATTGAATTGATTGAAACTGAAATTAAATACGAAGGTTATATTTCAAAAGCAATGGACCAAGTCGAAAAAATGAAGCGTATGGAAGAAAAACGAATCCCTGCGAATATTGACTGGGATGATATTGACTCTATTGCAACCGAAGCGCGTCAAAAATTTAAATTAATTAATCCAGAAACGATTGGTCAAGCAAGTCGTATCTCAGGTGTCAATCCAGCGGATATCTCTATTTTAATGGTTTACTTAGAAGGTAAATCTCGGAGCATCTCCAAAAACAAAGCAAACCACTAATAAAATGGGGCTGAGATGATGTTTCAGCCTCAATTTTATGGATTGAAATCTTTTGTTGCTATTTACACATCTGTAAACGATGTTTACAAAGTAGTGAAGCATAGAGAGAGCTTTTTACGGGTCAATCTTCTCTGTAATATAGAGAGAAACCTCGCTTTTTACCTCTATTTATGGTATAATTCCGAGAAGAGGTTTATGATGAAAAAATTTCGTTTATCGTTCATCCATTATGTGTTAATTGGTTTTATTTCATTTGCAATTTTAGCAATTTTTTTAAGAATCTTTGGCAAAGGCTATGTAACTCTCATTGCAATTTTTTTAGTCTTAGCTGGATTGATTGCTTTATTTGAATACCAGTTACAAATTTCAGAGTTAGATGAATTAGAACAAATACAATATGTTAACCATCAGGCAGAAAGCGGATTAGCATCCCTCCTTGATAAAATGCCTGTTGGAGTTATCAAAATTAATGAAGAATCAAATGAAGTAGAGTGGTTCAACCCTTATGCTGAATTGATTTTTTCAACAGATGATGGGGACTTTGATGTTGAATCATTGAAAAAGTTACTCAACACTCTGTTTGAGGATAAAGGTCATTATGTCACTGTAGCCGATAAGAAATATTCCGTTTACTTTGATCAGACATCTAGTGTTGTTTACTTTTTTGATGTTTCCAGTGAGTATGAAGCAACTGTGGGATTGGTGACAACTCGTCCCGTTATCGGTATTATTTCTGTTGATAACTATGATGATCTAGAGGATGTCATTTCAGACTCTGATATTAGCAATATCAATAGTTTTATTGCCAACTTTGTAGAAGAGTTTACAGCTCATTACCATATGTTTTACAGACGCGTGGGGATGGATCGTTTCTATTTGTTTACTGACTACACGGTCTTAGAACAGTTGATGGAATCAAAATTTTCAGTCATCGATCAATTCCGTGAAGAAGCTAAAAATCGTGAGCTACCTATTACCTTAAGTATGGGATTCTCGTACGGTGATGGGGAGCATGATGAAATTGGTAAAGTGGCTCTCTTGAACCTAAACCTTGCGGAAGTTCGTGGTGGGGATCAAGCGGTTGTCAAGGAAATTGATGAACAGAAAAACCCAATTTTCTTTGGTGGGGGAACTGCTTCGGCTGTGAAGCGGACTCGGACTCGTACACGCGCTATGATGACAGCTATTTCGGATAAGATTAAATCCGTTGATCAAGTCTTCATTGTTGGACATAGAAACTTGGATATGGATGCTTTAGGAGCGTCTGTGGGAATGCAGTTTTTCTCAAGCAATATTTTGTCTTCCTCTTATGTGGTCTATGACCCGCATGCAATGGCTAGTGATATTTCAAGAGCGATTGCAAAACTAGAGGATGAGCAGGTTACAAAACTCCTTACTGTAGAGGAAGCTTTGCAAATGGTAACGGATCGCTCCTTGCTGATTATGGTGGACCATGCTAAAACAGCATTGACCCTATCTAAAGAATTCTATAAGGAATTTCAACAGATTATAGTTATTGACCATCACCGTCGTGATGATGATTTTCCTGAAAATGTTCTGATCACTTATATCGAGAGTGGTGCAAGTAGTGCGAGTGAATTGGTTAGTGAACTCATTCAGTTCCAGAAATCGAAGAAAAATCGGTTAACGAAGATTCAAGCAAGTGTCTTGATGGCTGGGATCATGCTGGATACTAAGAACTTCTCTGCACGTGTTACGAGTCGGACCTTTGATGTGGCAAGCTATCTTCGCTCGAGAGGGAGTGATAGTGTAGCCATTCAAGAGATTTCTGCGATTCAGTTTGACGAGTACCGCGAAGTGAACGAGCTGATCTTAACAGGTGAAAAGATTTTGCCACATATCATCTTAGCTTGTGCCAACACGACTAAAGCCTATGATTCAGTAACTATTAGTAAGGCAGCTGATAGTATGTTGGCCATGTCTGAAGTGGAAGCTACCTTTGTCATTGCCTGCAACCAAAGTGGGACCATCTCGATTTCTGCACGAAGTCGAAGCAAAGTCAATGTACAGCGTATCATGGAACAACTTGGTGGAGGAGGTCATTTTAATTCGGCAGCCTCTCAAATTGAGGGTCAAGATTTGATGAGTATTCGTCAACAACTGATTGAGACTATTGAAAACGAAGTAATTATTGAAAAGGAGAATGTAGAATGAAAGTTATTTTCTTAGCGGATGTAAAAGGTAAAGGTAAAAAAGGCGAAATTAAAGAAGTGCCTACTGGTTATGCACAAAACTTTTTGATCAAGAAAAACCTTGCGAAAGAAGCCAATGCCCAAGCAATCGGTGAACTTCGTGGAAAGCAAAAGTCAGAAGAAAAAGCACATGCTGAATTGTTAGCAGAAGCGCAAAAGATTAAAGCGAAATTGGAAGAAGAAGCTACCGTTGTTCAATTTACCGAAAAAATTGGACCAGATGGTCGTACTTTTGGCTCTATTACCAATAAAAAGATTGCAGAAGAGCTTGAGAAACAATTTGGTATTAAAATTGATAAACGTCATATTCAAGTTTCCTCTCCAATTCGTTCAACAGGTTTGATTGATGTTCCTGTTAAAATTTATCAAGATGTTACAGGTGTGATTAATATTCGTGTAAACGAAGGGTAAACACGATCGATAGAAAGGTTTTTTATGGCTGAGATAGAGGAATTAAGAACACAACCTCAGGATATCCAGGCGGAGCAATCAGTGCTGGGGGCCATCTTTATTGATGAGGGGAAATTGGTCTTTGTTCGTGAATATATCGAGCCTGGGGATTTCTTTAAGTATTCACATCGCTTAATTTTTAAGGCCATGATCGATCTAGCTGACCGTGGGGATGCGATTGATGCAACGACTGTTCGAAATATTTTAGATAGTCAAGGAGATCTCCAAAATATTGGTGGTCTCTCCTATTTGGTAGAAGTCATTAATTCAGTACCAACTTCAGCCAATGCAGAGTACTACGCGAAGATTGTAGCCGAAAAAGCTGTTCTACGTCGGTTGATCTCTCGATTGACGGAAAGTATTAATCAAGCCTATGATGGAGCAAGTCCTTCAGATGAAATCATCGCGGGTGCTGAAAAAGCTCTGATTGATGTTAGTGAAAACGCAAATCGTAGTGGGTTTAAAAATATTCGGGAAATCTTGAATATAAACTTTGGTAGCTTAGAAGCCCGCTCGCTTCAAACCTCTGATATCACGGGTATTGCGACAGGCTATCGAGATTTGGACCATATGACGACGGGGCTACATGAGGAAGAGTTGATTATTTTAGCAGCTCGTCCTGCAGTAGGTAAAACAGCCTTTGCTCTAAATATTGCTCAAAATATCGGGACAAAGTTGGATAAGACAGTTGCTATTTTCTCATTAGAAATGGGAGCTGAAAGTTTGGTTGACCGGATGTTAGCAGCTGAAGGCTTGATTGAATCCCATTCGATTCGTACAGGTCAATTGACGGATGAAGAATGGCGGAAATATGCCATTGCTCAAGGAAATTTAGCCAATGCGAGTATTTACATCGATGATACCCCAGGAATTCGGATCACTGAGATTCGTTCGAGAGCAAGAAAATTAGCGCAGGAAACAGGGAATCTCGGTCTTATTCTGATTGACTACCTGCAGCTGATTACAGGGACTGGAAGAGAAAACCGTCAACAGGAAGTTTCAGAAATTTCTCGTCAGTTAAAGATTTTGGCAAAGGAACTAAAAGTTCCGGTTATTGCTTTGAGTCAGCTGTCACGTGGCGTGGAACAGCGCCAAGATAAACGTCCTGTTCTTTCTGATATTCGTGAATCTGGATCGATTGAGCAGGATGCGGATATTGTTGCTTTCTTGTACCGTGATGATTATTATGATCGAGCTGGTGAAGAGGAAGAAGATGGAATGCCTAATAATACGGTTGAAGTGATTATCGAGAAAAACCGTTCAGGTGCGCGTGGGACAGTCGAATTAATATTCCAAAAGGAATACAATAAATTCTCAAGTATTTCAAAGAGAGAGGATCAATAAGATGAGTGATGCATTTACAGATGTTGCAAAAATGAAAAAAATTAAAGAAGAGATCAAGGCTCATGAAGGACAAGTGGTTGAAATGACGCTTGAAAATGGACGGAAACGTCAAAAAAATAAATTTGGACGCTTGATTGAGGTCTATCCTTCTTTATTTATTATCGAGTATACGAACGACAATAGCTTACCAGGTGAACCAGCTAATACCTACGTGGAGTCTTACACCTATTCAGATATTTTAACAGAGAAGAATTTAATTCGTTATTTGGATTAATTTCTTGCTTTTATCGTCTAATTCAGTTATTATAATAAATACATATGGGAGTCTGTGTACAGTCTGAGAGGAAGTGTAAGCTTCGACCGCACCTGATCTGGGTAATGCCAGCGTAGGAAACAAATGAAATGTATTTTTCGTTATGAGTGACCTTGTGCAATCCGTCTCCTATTTTGGAGGCGTTTTTTATTTGTGAGAAAGGAGGTTACGATGTCTCTTGTAAAAAGATATTCAAAACAGTTGGTAGGCTTGGCAGGTTTTACCAGTCTTCTTGTCTTATGGCAGTTAGCAGGATTTTTAAACTTCCTTCCCAAATTTGTATTGCCGACGCCACTTGAAATTGGGAATGCCTTTGTGCGAGATCGAGCACTCCTGATTCATCATAGTTTGTCTACCCTTCAAGTGGCCTTGATCGGACTGGTTATAGGGGTTCTTTTGGCTGCTGGCTTTGCGATTCTCATGGATAGTTTTCAATGGGTGAATGATCTAGTCTATCCTTTTATGGTTGTTATTCAAACCATTCCGACGATTGCCTTGGCCCCTATCCTGGTTCTTTGGTTTGGTTATGGTATGCTTCCAAAACTGGTTTTGATCATTATTACGGTGGTATTTCCCATCGTAGTCAGTCTGTTAGATGGTTTTCGGCATTGCGATCAAGATATTCTGAGATTGTTTCAGATTATGCAAGCCAATCGCTTTCAGACCTTAGTCCATTATAAAATTCCTGCAGCGCTTCCTTATTTTTTTGCAGGTTTACGTGTGAGCGTTTCCTATGCTTTTATCAGTACAGTCGTTTCAGAATGGTTAGGAGGCTTTGATGGATTGGGGGTCTATATGATCCAATCGAAGAAGTTATTTCAGTATGATACGATGTTTGCGATCATTGTATTGATTTCTGCTATTAGTTTACTCGGTATGTTTCTCGTTGACCAATTAGAAAAAAACATTCTAAAATGGAGAAAGGGTTGACAAACTTGTAAAGCTTGTAAAATAAAATTGACAAAAATGTAAAAGAGGTATGAATGATGAAAAAGTCAATAGGTTTATTTTTCTCAATAATATTGGGATTTGTTGTCTTGAGTGCTTGTCAAAATTCTGTCAAGAAATCGTCAAGTGGTTTGAAAAAGATTGATTTTATTCTAGATTGGACCCCGAATACCAATCATACGGGTCTCTATGTAGCAAAGGAAAAAGGGTATTTTAAAGATGCAGGACTGGATGTAGATATAAAACTTCCGCCGGAAGACAGTAGTTCTGATTTGATTATCAATGGGAAAGCTCCATTTGGTATTTATTTCCAAGATTCTATGGCCAAGAAATTGGATAAAGGTGCGGGTATTACCGCTGTTGCAGCTATCGTCGAACACAATACGTCAGGGATTATTTCAAGAAAAGATGCAGCGATCACAAGTCCAAAAGATTTGGTTAGTAAGAAGTATGGTACCTGGAATGATCCTATTGAGTTGGAAATGATCAAATCGATGATGAAAAAAGAGGGGGCTGATTTTAATCAAGTAAAATTGGTTCCAAATAGTGATTCAAATTCCATTACTCCGATTGAAAATAAGGTCTTTGATGCTGCTTGGATTTATCATGGTTGGGATGGAATTTTGGCTGAGCAAAAGGGAATGAAGACCAATTTCTTCTATATGAAAGATTTTGTTCCTGCATTTGACTACTATTCGCCTGTTATTATTGCTAACAATGACTATTTTAAGTCTCATAAAGAGGAAGCAAAAAAATTCATTCAAGCGGTGAAAAAAGGCTACCAATATGCTATAGAGCATCCAGAAGAAGCTGCGGATATCTTGATCAAACAGGCCCCTGCCTTAGCTAATCAGCGTGATTTTGTTTTAGCTTCCCAAAAATATCTTTCCAGTCAATATGCTTCAGACAAGGATAAATGGGGGCAGTTTGACTCCAAACGTTGGAATGCTTTTTATGCTTGGGCAAAAGAGCAAGGATTGGTTTCAAATGACTTAGAAGACAAAGGTTTCACAAACGAATTGGTAGGTGACTGATATTTTAACCGTAAAAGATGTAAGTTTCTCTTTTGGAGATAAAGCAGTTTTAAATAATGTATCACTAGAAGTGCAAAAAGGAGAAATTGTCTCTATTCTGGGTCCGAGTGGGGTAGGGAAATCAACCTTGTTTAATTTAATTGCTGGGATCCTTCCCTTACAAAAGGGTGCTATAGTAGTAGATAATGCCCCTATCTCCTTTGGAAAAGTCAGCTATATGCTACAAAAGGATCTTTTGTTAGAACATAAGACAGTATTGGGAAATATTATTCTTCCCCTTCAATTAAAAAAGATTCCTAAGGAAGAGGCAACATCTACAGCTCTAAAATTGTTAGATGAATTTAAATTGGGAAGTATCGCCAACCTTTATCCTAATGCGCTGAGTGGGGGGATGCGGCAACGGGTGGCGCTATTAAGGACTTATCTATTGGGTCATTCTGTCTTCCTATTAGATGAAGCTTTTAGTGCCTTAGATGAATTGACAAGGCAGGATCTTTATCACTGGTATCTAGAAAGTAAGGAACGTCTTGGCCTCACCACTCTAGTGATCACTCATAGTATCGAAGAAGCTTTGACATTGAGTGACCGGATCTATATCTTGAATCATAATCCTGGTGAAATTATTGCAGATCTTCCTTTAAAATGGGATCCAGCAACGGATAGGGACTGGAAACAATTGCAATATAAAAAACGAATTATAGAATTATTGTCCGAATTTCATTGAAATTGTTTTGAAGGACTTTACAAAGTTTCTATTCCGTGATAGAATAGAATTTGTGCGAAATGACAGCAGGACAAAATGAAGCTCGTCAACAGGAAGTCAGCTAGAAAAGTAACCTTTGCTGTTTGGGCGAAGGCTTTCTGAACGAATCAGGTTTGTCTAAAACGTTATTTCCTACAAAAATTATTTTTATAGGAGGACATTTTAAATGTCACGTTATACAGGACCATCTTGGAAACAATCTCGCCGTCTTGGCTTGTCACTTACAGGTACAGGTAAAGAATTGGCACGTCGTAACTACGTACCAGGTCAACACGGACCAAACAACCGTTCAAAATTGTCAGAATACGGTTTGCAATTAGCTGAAAAACAAAAACTTCGTTTCTCTTACGGACTTGGTGAAAAACAATTCCGTAACTTGTTCGTACAAGCTACTAAAGTTAAAGAAGGAACTGTCGGTTTCAACTTCATGCTTCTTTTGGAACGTCGTTTGGATAACGTTGTTTACCGTCTTGGACTTGCGACTACTCGTCGTCAAGCTCGTCAATTCGTTAACCACGGTCACATCCTTGTTGACGGAAAACGCGTTGATATCCCTTCATACCGTGTAACTCCAGGTCAAGTGATCTCAGTTCGCGAAAAATCAGCTAAAGTTCCAGCTATCCTTGAAGCTGTTGAAGCTACAGTTGGACGTCCAGCATTCGTATCATTCGATGCTGACAAACTTGAAGGTTCATTGACTCGCCTTCCAGAACGTGATGAAATCAACCCAGAAATCAACGAAGCACTTGTCGTTGAATTCTATAACAAGATGCTTTAATTTTAAGATATACCTTACAGAAAGCCTACAACAGTGGGCTTTTTGTTTTGTCTTAAAGGGTTGATTTTTGGGTTTGCTCCCCTTTTTGCTCACTTACAAGTTTTCTAAACCTGTTTCATTAAATGAGACAGGTTTTTGTCTTCTTAAAACCTAAACCTGCTAATAAAAAAACTCCTGATCTAGATCGATCAGAAGGGACTGTTACCGTAGCATTTTCATTAAAAATTCAGCCATTTGTTGAGGGCTTTCTTTTTTTCCGCGCGAAACCCACATTTGACAGACTCCGAAGAAGGCATTGGTCAGATAGACAGAACTGTAGACTCTTTCAATATCTGTTAATGATTTATGACTATAGCGCTCTTGCAAACTATCAACCAGAAGAATCTGCAATTTATGTCGTAAGAAGGTTTGGATCTCCTTGGTTCCATTCTCTGTCAGAAGAACCGCAAAGAGTGGTTCCTTGGTTAGAAATTCGAACACTTCTGTAATCGCTTGGCGCTTGTCATCTTGGTGTTTATCAAAGATATATTCAAGCTTGTGAAAGAGTGCTTGTTGGTAGCGCTCGATCATGTCATACTTGTCTCGATAGTGGGTATAAAAGCTAGAGCGACTAATGCCGGATTCTTGTGCTAACTCAACCGTTGTGATTTGATCAAATGATTCCTTTTCGAGTAGTCGAACCATCGCCTCCTCAATATTTCTTTTTGTTTTTAATCGTTTATTGCTCTCAGTCATCTGTTAATCCTTTTTGCACAAAATTATACACAGTGTCTAAAAAACAAGATTTCCTACTTGTGAAAATTTCTAGAAACTGTATAATCTATTATATCAGAAATTTAGACAATGTGTATAAAAAGGAGACAAAAAATATGATGAAAGAATGGAAGGCTGTTCTTAAAAAGCCAACATTTATCATTGTCATGATTGGAGTTGCTTTGATTCCAGCTCTTTATAATATTATTTTTCTATCTTCCATGTGGGATCCATATGGCCAGGTTTCGGATCTTCCTGTAGCGGTTGTCAATAAGGATCAATCTGCTACATATAATGGACAAAAAATGGAAATCGGAAAAGACATGGTGTCCAATTTGAAGGACAATGATTCACTTGATTTTCATTTTGTAGATGAGAAAGCTGCGAAAGATGGTCTCAAAAATGGCGATTATTATATGATTGTAACCCTGCCTGAGGATCTTTCAAAAAAAGCTAGCTCCATCTTAACCAATCATCCGGAACAGATGACCATTGATTACCAAACGTCCAGTGGTCATAGTTTTATCGCAGGGAAAATGAGCGACACTGCGATGACAAAAATGAAGCAGTCAGTGGCTGAAAAAGTGACCAATACTTATACAACAGCTTTATTTTCCAAAATGGGATCGCTTAAAACTGGTATGGGGACAGCGGCAGATGGAAGTGCTAAATTAGCAGATGGTGCAAGTAAATTGGAAGATGGTGGTCAAACACTATCTACTAATTTGAATACATTGGCTCGTTCAAGCTTAGCATTTTCAGATGGTGCAACTACTCTTCGTACAGGTCTAGCGGCTTATACAGATGGTGTTGGTCAATTAGGAAATGGTCTCAATCAAATGGCTGGTCAACTTCCAAACTTGGTATCTGGCGTCAATCAATTAAATAATGGGTTTGGTACTTTTAATACAGGCTTGATGGCCTACGCTACCGGAGTGGATCGATTAGGAAATGGTCTCAATCAAATGGCGAGTCAAACCCCTCAGTTGGCTTCAGGAGTTGGTCAATTAACCAGTGGTATGGGGACCCTCAATGATGGTCTTGGGAATTATACCAATGGCGTGCGTCAATTGAATTCAGGCCTATCTAACTTTTCAAATGGTTTAGCAACCTATACAAATGGAGTCGCTACTTTATCAGAAGGAGCGGGTCAATTAAGTAGTCGATCTGCTACCCTTCGAAATGGGGTTTCACAATTAGAATCAGGTATTCAAACATTATCAAGCCAGCTACAAGCTTCTACAAGTCAATCTGCTCAGATTGATCAATTGGCAGCTGGTTTAAACCAATTAAATGCAGCGATTCAAAATGCTACAGTAGATACCAGTCAACTTTCGTCTGGATTGACGAGTATTGCGAATTCAGCTCAATCAATCCTTGCTTCAGCCCAAGCGGATCGTGCAAATGCCCTTGCAAGTGTGCAAGGGACAGCAGCCTATCAAGCAATGACAGCTGACCAACAAGCGGAAATCAATGCGGCGATCTCATCGAGCCCAAGCTCGAGTGAAACGGCGGCTCAAGGAATCTTGACTACGATTCAAACGATCCAAGGTAGTTTGAATACAGGGAATAGCTTGACACAACTGCAAACGGCAGCCAATCAAGTTTTACCGACAGCTTCTTCTACCTTGACAGACTTGTCAAGTGGCTTGTCTAAGATCCAATCCGCAGTTAGTGGACAATTGTTGCCAGCTAGTCAAACCATCAGTCAAGGGATCGGCGCTTATACAGCAGGTGTCGATAAAATCGCTAATGGAGCAACCCAACTTCAGACCAATAGCAGTACTTTAACAAATGGGGCTAGTCAGTTAGCAGCAGGTGTTGGCCAACTAGATAGTAAATCATCAGAATTACTTGCAGGAAGCAATCAATTAGCTTCTGGTCTAGGTGAGTTAAATGGGAAGATGCCTGCCTTGACATCAGGCATGAATCAACTGGCTTCAGGAGCAACCCAATTAACAGGTAAGTCGGGTGAATTGGTTGCCGGCGCTGGAAAATTAGCTGAAGGTGTAGGGCAATTAAACAGCAAGACTCCAGAGTTGGCAGGTGGTGTCAACAAACTTGTCACTGGTGTCAATCAGTTGACAGAAAAATCAGGTCAATTGGTGACTGGTGCTGATAAACTAGCCGACGGTGCAAATCAAATCTCGGATGGGTCCAGCAAATTAGCAGCAGGTGGCCAAACATTGACAAATGGTTTAGGTGAATTAGCAACAGGAAGCCAAACCTTGAGTCAAGGATTAAACGATGCTAAGGGACAATTGAATGTGGCTACAACTGAAAAAGAAAACGCTAAAACCTTAGCAGATCCTGTCACTTTGTCTAAAACAGACCGTGACAATGTCCCGGTGAATGGTGTCGGAATGGCTCCTTATATGATCTCGGTAGCACTCTTTGTTTGTGCCTTGTCAACCAATATGATCTTTGCAAAATTGCCATCCGGTCGTCATCCTGAAAGTCGCTGGGCATGGTTTAAATCTCGCTTTGAGGTCAACGGAACAATTGCGATGATTGCAGGAGTCTTGGTCTATGGTGCCGTTCACTTGATTGGTTTATCAGCTAATCATGAGATGGCTACTCTCTTCCTTTGTGTGATTGGTAGTGTGGCCTTCATGTCTATCGTGACTGCTTTGACAACATGGCAAAGAAAGATCGGTGCTTTCCTTTCCTTGATCCTCTTGCTCTTGCAATTGGCTTCTAGTGCAGGAACTTATCCTCTTGCTTTGACAAATGGCTTTTTCCAAGCCATTCATCCATTCTTGCCAATGAGTTATACCGTTTCTGGTCTTCGTCAAACGATTTCGATGACAGGAGAAATTGGAAATCAAGTGGCCTTCCTTCTGATGACCATTGTCCTTTTTGCAGGACTAGGAATGTGGTTCTATAATCCAAAAAAATATGAAGAGGACTAATCTTCAGAAACTCCCAACAGAATGTGTTGGGAGTTTTTTGTTTCATGTGAAACAAGAGGCTGGGACAAAAGTCCTAGCCTCTCAATTGTTTTTGGATTGTCGAGCAAGACGCAGTGGTTGAGTGGGCTCTACTACGCTGATTTCATCAGCTTTTACAGCCCTACTTAACTGTGCGGAGGTGGGACGACGAAATCGAATTCTAACGAATTACCGATTTCTGTCCCACTCTCTTATTATTTAAAGAAGACAACATCAGGATTTGGTGTAATATAGAGAAGTTGGTCGTTTTCAAAGACCAGTTGGATGGTGTTGTTTTTATAGGTGTAAATGGTATAGTCTACTCCAAATTTAGAAGCTTGTTTGAGATCAACGGCTCCCATTAAAAAGGCGTGAGCTTGTTCTCCTGTGATTTTCCCCTCGTGGTAGAGTCCTTTAATATTTTCTAATTCGGTATTTTCAAAAGATTCGGCAATATAAGTAGGGTCTGTTATTTGTTTCTCTGGATTCCCAAGTATTTTTTGGACAAGGGCAGTGGTATATCCTTCATAATCCGGCGTCTGGGCAAAAATATTATCGCCATTTCTAGAGTAGGCCACTTTTAGGTTCCCTGTCGCATAAATCTTATCTTTTGGAGCTTCTTGAGCATTTTTAGGGAGTCCTTCGGTTGTGACGATGTTAGAAGAGGACTGCGTAGTGGTTGAAGTCGAGCTAGAGGAGTCGCTTGAGCTGTTTGAACTAGTTGAACGACTCGAGCTACTTTTTTTAAAGGTTTTCTTTTTTGAGGTGCTAGTAGTGGGTTCTTTTTTAAAATTGATCTTAAGGTCCGGCACACAGGCTGAGAGAAAAAGAAGAGACAGCAAGAGTGTGAAGAAAAGAGGGAGTGTTTGTTTTTTCATCATGTTCCTTTCGATAAGCTGATTGATTTTCTATTCTATCATAAAAAGGGTAACAAAAAAAGGTCAGGAAGAAATCCTGCCTTTATTTGTTATTATGGATGCCCACTTCCAGGTCTACCGCCTTGAGGTCCACCTCCTCCAGGCATGGAATTGACAATTTCCGTTTGTTTTTCACCATTGATATAGATGTCTCCGCCAGTGTAGGTAGCAGTACCATCAAAGTCGAATCCAGATTGACCCGTTAATTTAATGGTTCCTCCGGTAACAGTGATATTTCCATTCGAATCAATTGGATCGGTATCGCCTTGGCCAACTTCAACGTTGAGGGTTCCACCATTCATAGTGAAGAAAATTTCATCTTGGTTGGCATTAGCATTGGCTGCATTGACACCATCATCGGTTGCATAGATGGTGATATCTCCACCGTTGATGGTGATCGATTTTCCTTCGAGACCTTCGACAGACTCTGTTACCTCATAGGTTCCGCTATCGATGATCAGATCACCAGAAGCATGGATCCCGTCGTCTCCTGCGGTGATGGTCATTTTGTTATCTGAAAGATACATGGTTCCGACCGAAGTATCTTCATCATTATCCACCTTGACTGCATCTTCATTTGCATCGATGATCATGGTCGTACCAGTGATATTGAGTTCGTCATTGACGTTGAAGGCATCTCCTACAGCCGTGATCTTATAGGTTCCACCTGTAATATGGAGAGTGTCATTGGCCTTGATCCCGTTGTTCTTCTTGGCGTCAATGTTGAGCGTACCTGAACCATTGATGGTGAGGTCGCCCTTAGAGAAGATGACCGCATCGGCATCTTCATCAGTGTTGGAGCTTGAATCAGACAAGGTATTGGTCGTGCCATCCACTAGAGTCAGGTAGACATGCCCGGCTTTCGTAGCAGATATTGGCGCGTTGGTGTTGGTCATGGTAACGCCTTTCAAGACGATGTGAACATCATCTGAGTCACCTGCTTCGACCTTGATTTGAACTCCATCGGATTCACCAGAGATGACATAGGTTCCAGCCTTTGAGATGGTCACAGTTGATCCAGATACAGCTACGCCGTCACCTGATACACTTGCAGAAGATCCAGATAGTTTTACAGTAGAGGCTTTGCTTTCATCATAAGAGCTGTCCTTGTCCTTATCTGTAAAATAGTTGGAATTGTTTGTTTTATTTTTTGAAGTAGAAGTAGCGGTTGTTTGTGCAGTATTGCTTTTTGTAGCTGATTGTGATGATGCCTGGGTACAAGCTGTCAGTAAGGTGAGGGTTGCGACCCCCGTTAATAAAAATTTCCATTTGTTTGATTTCATGAGCTTTTCCTCTCGTTCAATTGATATGCTCCTAGTCTAAAGTTGCTAGCTGAAAGTTTCCTAAAGTTTTTCTGAAAGGAACCTTAACTTTAGTTTTCTTTAAGTTTGGCTTAATGACCAGTTAAGAAAGTCCCATTAAACTAGAAAGCATGTAAGTCGTATTCATACTTACTGAAGGTTAGAAACAATAGATCCCCCCCCTTAAAGGAGAAGAAACATGAAAAAAACAATTGAGACAAGTTTCAAACGAATCGAAACAAAATATATCGTCGCAAAAGATGACGTGAAGGACTTGATCCAAGACTTAAAAGAATACGTCGTAGAAGATGATTACCCAACCTCAACCATTTCAAACATTTATTTTGATACGGAAAATTTTGATGTCATTCAAGATGCTCTTGCCAAACAACACCGCCGTGAAAAACTTCGGATGCGGACTTATATAGAAAAACCTCAAGCAGACAGTCTAGTGTTTCTAGAGGTGAAGTCAAAAGATGAAGAAGGAATTGGCCATAAATTCCGTCTAGTTGCCACTTCACAAGCCATTATCAACTTGATGACAGATGGGAAAATAGATCATCAGATACAAGATCCAGATTTAGTGCAAGAGATTCAGAGATTGCGCAAACGTTATGGTCATCGATTGGAACCGCGGATGTTCATTTACTATGATCGTCTGTCTCTCAAAGAAAAGAAATCCATTCAGGGTTATCCTTATCAGAAGATTCGCGTGACAATCGATCAAAACCTAGTCTTTCGAGATCAGGCTGTTAGCCTTTTTGATGGGAAGAAAGGAGAACCTCTACTAGAGGATGACTTCGTGATCATGGAAATTAAGGCTCCTGGCCAAGAACCTAAATGGCTAAAGGATATTTTAGAGAAGTATGGTTTGGTGAAGCAAAAATTTTCAAAATATAGCTGTGCTTACCATAAATCACAAGGTTTGGATTATGCCCCAAGACCAGTGGAAGAAACGGTAGGTGCTGCCTATGTCTAATCTATTTGATTCTATTTTTAACAATGCCACAGCAACGGTGGATCCCTTGCGCTTGCTGCTGGCCCTTTTGGTCAGCCTCTTTCTAGGGATGGCCCTATCTTGGACCTATAAATACCGGACACTTTACACTCGAGAGTTTGTCATTAGTTTGACCTTGCTTCCTTGTATGATGACCTTAGTGATCTTTTTAGTCAATGGAAGTTTGGGAACCTCGATTGCAGTGGCAGGGACCTTTAGTTTGATTCGTTTTCGTTCGGCTGCGAGTGGTTCGAGAGAGCTGATTGCCATTTTCTTAGCCATGATTATAGGACTAGCGGCAGGTTCGGGCTATCTTTTATTGGCCATTTTATCAACTCTCTCTTTACTAGGGGTGTGGCTAGTATTAGAGAACAAACAGAGTAAGGCAGATCATCAACGGCGCCGTCATTTGACCATTACCGTCTTAAAACAAGATTCTGTTGCAGAACAAATCAGCCAGTTGTTAGATAAAAGTTGTTCAGAAATTGACTTTATTTCTTTCACAACGGCCCAAGCTGGAGAACAACTGACCTTGAACTATGAGGTAAATATGAAATCGAACATCGATGATTTTGCCCTTGCCAATCTATTGATTAGCAAGATTGAAAATTGTGATGTCGCTCTGACAAAGAAAGCGAAGAAAAGAAAGAATCTATAACGGCTATCCTACTTTAGGATAGTTTTTTAGGGTTTTAAGAACTTTTTAAGAAAAAGTGGTATACTGTTTCTAAAAAATGGAAGGAATCTTTTATGAAAAAGACTGCTATTTTTGAAGATGTCGTCTCTATTATGACCCATGATTCATCTACCATCAAGGATCGAAAAGGATGCGATCCAGAGCCTTTTCGAGAAAACATTACAGATGATATGACAGATGATGCTTTTCTCTATCAAGTTAAGGCTTACCTAGCTAGTTTTGGGGTGATCGGGCATATTTCCTTTCGAGATAAAAAAGCCAGTCAAAAAGGGTTTCTTTTGAGAATAAATGGACAGAAATTGTATGTTGAGGAAGCTAATGAAGATACTGGTCTTCAAGTAGGAGATCAGATCCTAGGTCTGGATGGGAGTGACTTGGATCAGATAGCTTCTCTTCATAAAGACTATTTTATTAGCAAGAACCCCGAAAGACATTATAGAGAATGGGCAGATTTGGTCTCTCAGTCAACTAGTGTCACCCTGCTTCGAGAAGGGATAGAAAAGTCCATTGAAGTAGTACCCAGTCGAGAACCGATCCAGGATCATATTTTTTGGAAACGATTAGACGATGAGATTCTTTATCTTCGTCTGGATAACTTTATGGATGAGAGAGCTATTAGTCGGGTATATCAAGAGTGTTTACCGATGATGACGGAAATCAAGTTTCTTCTCATTGATGTCCGACGCAACAGTGGAGGGACAGATTCTTTATATATCCCTCTATTGCATCTAGGTTTAGAGAAGGATCAGGGCTATGAAGGCATTGATTGGGATGATGATGGCATGGAAATTCTCTACACGGAGCGAAATGTTGACCTGCGCTTGAAAGACTTTGAGAACTGGATACAACAGGAAGAAATTAGTCCTGAAACAGTTAAGCTGCTTGAAGATATGAAAGAGGATTTGCTCCGCCATCGGGGAGAAGGCTATGTACCGTATAAGGAAGAAAGCGAGGAATTTTTCCCAGAGGTCAGAGGAAGTCACTATCCTGAACAGATCTTTATCTTGTCAGATATCTACTGCGCTTCTTCTGGAGATAATTTCGTCCATATGATGAAGCAGTTTAAGAAGGTAACGGTGGTGGGTCGACCAACTCTCGGAATTCTAGACTACTCTAATTGTTGTACGGTTGATTATGATAATTTTTGTTTAATGTTTCCCACTTCTCGCTGTTTAAGCGTGGATCAAGGTAAAGGAATGACGGATCAGGGTGTTCTACCAGATATAGAGATTCCTTGGACACCTACCCATTTTGAAAGAGACGTGGATCTGGACAAGTGTCTAGAGTTGATTCATCAGGGGACTGTGAAATAGAATAGGATTTCAACCAGAAAACTGATTAAAGAAAAATACTTTTGTTAGACGGCTTGAATGATCTGAAATGATAACGTTTTCTACCACATTCTCACTATGTTTAAAATTGCTTACTTGGTATAAAAAATGGTAAAATAGTGAGTAACAATCAAAATGAAGAGTGAAACTTATGAAACATAAAACACTTTATAAATTTATCGGGCAGACGGTCTTGTATTTCGCCATTTTCCTAGCCCTACTTTATTTCTTTAGTTACCTTGGTCAAGGTCAGGGTGGCTTTATCTACAACGAATTTTAGAAAAGGAGACTCCTAGCCGTGTCAAACCAACCAATTACTGATATGATCGAGACAATTGAACGTTATGCGCAACTACAACCAGACTATCCGGTTTACAATGTCCTTGGTGAGGAGCATACCTATGGCCAATTGAAGGCTGATTCAGATAGCTTGGCTGCCCACCTTGACCAAATGGGACTTCCTGAAAAGTCACCTGTAGTGGTCTTTGGTGGACAAGAATATGAAATGTTAGCAACCTTTGTGGCTTTGACAAAATCTGGCCATGCCTATATCCCAATTGATAGCCACTCTGCCTTGGAGCGCGTGTCTGCCATTGTTGAAGTAGCAGAGCCAAGCTTGATTATTGCCATCAATGAATTTCCATTGGAAAACCCAGCTGCTCCAATCATGTCTTTGGAGCAAGTGCGTGAAGCTTATGCGGCTCAGCATGCCTATGACTTGCAACATCCAGTCAAAGGGGATGATAACTACTACATCATCTTTACCTCAGGGACAACCGGAAAGCCAAAAGGGGTGCAAATTTCGCACGATAACTTGCTCAGCTTTACCAACTGGATGATTACGGACAAGGAATTTGCAACGCCAGAGCGTCCGCAAATGTTGGCGCAACCGCCCTATTCCTTTGACTTGTCTGTCATGTACTGGGCACCGACCTTAGCTCTTGGAGGAACGCTTTTCGCCCTTCCATCAGCTATCACTCAAGACTTCAAACAACTCTTTACAACGATCTTTTCTCTTCCGATTGCGATCTGGACTTCAACACCATCTTTCGCAGATATGGCCATGTTGTCTGAAGATTTCAATGCTGAAAAGATGCCAGGAATCACCCATTTCTACTTTGATGGGGAAGAGTTGACCGTTAAAACGGCTCAGAAATTGCGCGAGCGTTTCCCAAATGCGCGCATCATCAATGCTTACGGCCCAACGGAAGCAACTGTAGCTCTTTCGGCCGTAGCCGTAACAGATGAGATGTTAGCTACTTTGAAACGTCTGCCAATTGGTTACACCAAAGAAGATTCTCCAACCTTCATCATTGATGAGGCAGGAAACAAATTGCCAAATGGTGAGCAAGGGGAGATTATCGTATCTGGCCCAGCCGTTTCAAAAGGTTATATGAATAATCCAGAGAAAACAGCAGAAGCCTTCTTCGAATTTGAAGGTCTTCCAGCCTACCATACGGGAGATGTCGGAACCATGACGGATGAAGGTCTCCTTCTCTACGGTGGACGGATGGACTTCCAAATTAAGTTTAACGGTTATCGTATCGAGCTAGAGGATGTCTCTCAAAACTTGAATAAATCGAAGTATATTGACTCAGCAGTCGCAGTACCGCGTTATAATAAAGATCACAAGGTCCAAAATCTCTTGGCCTATGTCATCTTAAAAGAGGGCGTCAAAGAACAATTTGAGCGCGAAATTGATATCACGAAAGCCATTAAGGAAGATTTAGAAAACATCATGATGTCTTATATGATGCCTTCAAAATTCCTTTACCGTGACAGCCTGCCATTAACACCAAACGGGAAAATCGACATCAAAGGGTTGATTAGCGAGGTTAACAACCGATGATCGAGTTTTTGAAACAGCTCCCTCATTTAGAACACTATGGAACACCGATCTATTTTATCTACCTCATTCTAGCTTTTTTGCCGATCTTTGTGGGCCTCTTTTTCAAAAAGAGATTTCCGGTATATGAAGGACTTGTGAGTCTGATCTTTATCATTTTGATGCTGACAGGTTCGAATCTCAAGCAAATTTATGCCCTGCTCTTTTACGTAGTCTGGCAAATCTTGATTGTGTATTCCTACAAGATTTATCGTCAGAAAGCGGACAATAAGTGGATTTTCTATCTTCATTCCTTCTTGTCTGTCTTGCCCCTGATCTTTGTTAAGGTGGAGCCAGCGATCAAGAATGGGCACCAATCCTTGTTTGGATTTTTAGGGATTTCGTATTTAACTTTCCGGGCTGTCGGAATGATCATCGAAATGCGAGATGGTGTCTTGAAAGAATTCACACTCTGGGAATTCTTACGCTTTATGCTCTTTATGCCGACCTTCTCAAGTGGGCCGATTGATCGTTTCAAGCGTTTTAATGAGGATTATAAAGCCATTCCTGAGCGTGAAGAATTATTGGATATGTTGGAGCAAGCCGTTAAGTACATCATGTATGGCTTCCTTTATAAATTTATCCTAGCTCATATTTTTGGCCACTTATTGTTAGGTCATGTGCAGACCTATGCCTTGTCTCAAGGTGGATTCTTCAATATCGGAACGCTGGGAGTCATGTATGTTTATGGTTTTGATCTCTTCTTTGACTTCGCGGGCTATTCGATGTTTGCTTTAGCAGCTTCCAATCTGATGGGGATTAAAAGTCCTATCAACTTTGATCGTCCCTTTAAATCACGTGACTTAAAGGAATTCTGGAATCGTTGGCATATGAGTTTATCTTTCTGGTTCCGTGATTTTGTCTTTATGCGTCTCGTGATGGTATTGATGCGCAATAAAGTATTCAAGAGCCGGATTACCACCTCAAATGTTGCCTATATTATCAATATGTTGGTTATGGGCTTCTGGCACGGGGTGACCTGGTACTACATTGCTTATGGGCTCTTCCATGGGCTTGGACTGGTTATCAATGATGCTTGGATTCGTAAGAAAAAGACCATCAATAAAGAAAGAAAAGCAAAAGGATTGGATCCTATACCGGACAATCGTTGGACCAAAGCTTTAGGGATCTTTATCACCTTTAACACGGTAATGCTGTCCTTCCTGATTTTCTCAGGATTCTTGGATCAACAATGGTTTCCAAAATTGAAATAAAAGGAGTATAGAAAAATGGATGTAAAATCACAAGTAATTGAAATTATTGACGAATTGTTTATGGAAGATGTCTCAGACATGATGGATGAGGATCTATTTGATGCGGGTGTCCTTGATAGTATGGGAACAGTCGAATTGATTGTGGAACTGGAAAATCGCTTTGGAATCCGTGTTCCTGTATCTGAATTTGGACGCGATGATTGGAATACTGCTAACAAGATCGTAGAAGGTGTAACGGAGCTTCAGAATGCTTAAGCGTTTGTGGCTGATTTTAGGGCCCGTATTTTGCGCGCTCCTCATGGTAGCAGCTTTATTATTCTTTTATCCAATCAATCATAAGCACAACTATACTGAAGAGAAAAAAGCTGCGGTTAGTCTGAATGCAGAAGGCTTCAAGAGTCGTACAAAGAAGCAAGAAGCACTTTCGGATCCACAGCATCGCTTTGTTCCTTATTTCGGCTCAAGTGAATGGTTGCGTTTTGATGTGGTGCATCCAGCAGTTTTGGCTGAAAAATATGACCGCAATTACAGACCCTACTTTTTAGGAGAACGTGGTGCGGCTTCTTTGAACCAGTATTTTGGGATGCAACAGATTTTGCCAGAACTCAAGGACAATACAGCTGTTTATGTAGTTTCTCCGCAATGGTTCACCAAGAAGGGCTATGATTCCTCTGCCTTTCAACAATTCTTTAATAGCGATCAGTTGAATAGCTTTATTGCAAATCACCAACAGGATGCTGCATCCCAGTATGCTGCAAAGCGTCTGTTACAACAGTATCCAAATGTCGCCTTTCAAAGTGTTGTAACGAAAATTTCTCAAGGAAAGAAAATTTCCGGATTTGATCAGTCTTTGAACCAGTTTGTTTCCCACCTTGTTCAACGCGAAGATGCTTTGTTTAGTAATCTTGCAACGCGTACAAATGGGAATTACGATAAGAAAGTCAAAAAACGTCTACAAGATTTACCAGATCAATTCTCATATGAGAAATTGGAAGAAATTGCAACGGCTGAAGCAAAAGTCAAAACCAATAACAACGACCTTGGGATCAGCAATCATTTTTACAATACCCGTTTAAAAATGAAGTTGAAGAAACTAAAAGGTTTCCAAAAAAACGAATCCTATGTTCAATCTCCAGAGTACAATGACTTGCAATTGGTTCTAGACCAGTTTGCTAAATCTCGGACCAATGTTATCTTTGTCATTCCTCCAGTTAATGCCAAATGGATGAAATACACAGGCTTGAGCCAAGACATGTATGAACAGGCTGTTCAAAAGATTCGTTACCAATTGAAAAGTCAAGGTTTTACTAATATTGCAGACTTTTCTAAAGATGGTGATCAGTCCTATTTTATGGAAGACACGATTCATATGGGATGGAATGGTTGGTTAGCCTTTGATAAAGCGGTCAATCCCTTTGTCACAAAGGCTGAAAAAGCACCAACTTACCATCTAAATGATCGCTTCTTCAGTAAAGACTGGGCCCAATATAAAGGGACACCAGACGAATTTAAATAATGCTTGATCAAAGGGGGCAGGATCGAATCCTGGCTCCTTGATTTGTGAGAAAAGTGAGAGAAAGTCACAAACGAGCAAGAGAGTTATCCACAGGTTGTGGGAAACTTGCTTGTAAATGGGTGAAAGCAAGTCCTGATGCTGATGGAACTTCCTCTTTTGAGGGGAAAACAGGTGAAAGTTATCCACATTTTTGTGGATAAGTAATAAAAAACAGTGGATAAGTCAGCTAGTTTGTGAAAAGGAGAAATAGTGTGAAAAAAATTTGGTTTTACGCAATCGTTCAGGGAATTGTGATCTTTTTTATTGTGGGTGGCATGACCTACGCACTTAGGGGAGATTTCTTTTTCCGCTACCTATCCCCTATTTTTGGACTAGCAGCAGCTGTCTTGCGATTTGGGACAGCGACTTTAATGAAGGTGCTAGCACCCACTCTCTACGATGATCCCAAAAAGAAGGAAGAAGTCAGTCACGATAACTAAAGAAGTTGCTGACTGAAAAAGTTGAGCTAAAGGCCACTTTCTGTTGGTCTTTATGGTAAAATAGAAGGAAGAATATTAGTTTGGAGATTAATTAGAAATGAAACGTTCAATGTATGCTGGACGTGTTCGTGAAGAACACATTGGAACTCATATTACCTTGAAAGGATGGGTTAGCCGTCGTCGTGACTTGGGTGGTTTGATCTTTATCGATCTACGCGACCGCGAAGGAATCATGCAATTGGTGATCAATCCAGAAACAGTTAGTGCAGAAGTGATGGCTACAGCTGAAAGCATCCGTAGTGAATATGTTGTAGAAGTGACAGGTCTTGTGGAAGCTCGTGAACAAGCTAATCCGAACTTGCCAACTGGAGCAGTAGAACTCAAGGTAGAAGCTATTACGGTTCTTAATACTGCTAAAACAACACCATTTGAAATCAAGGACGGAATTGAAGCCAATGATGATACCCGTCTTCGTTACCGCTACTTAGACCTTCGTCGTCCTGAGATGTTGGAAAATCTCAAACTCCGTGCAAAAGTAACTCATTCGATCCGCAATTACTTAGATGAATTAGAATTTATTGATGTGGAAACACCGTTTCTTTCTAAGTCAACTCCAGAAGGAGCACGTGACTACCTGGTTCCTTCTCGTGTCAATAAGGGTCATTTCTATGCCCTTCCACAAAGTCCTCAGATTACAAAACAATTGTTGATGAATGCTGGATTTGACCGCTATTATCAAATCGTGAAGTGTTTCCGTGATGAGGATTTACGTGGAGACCGTCAACCTGAGTTTACACAGGTCGACTTGGAAACCTCTTTCTTGAGTGATCAAGAAATCCAAGATATCACAGAAGGCTTGATTGCCCGTGTTATGAAAGAAACCAAGGGAATTGAAGTAACACTCCCATTCCCACGGATGAATTATGATGATGCCATGGCCTTGTATGGTTCAGATAAACCAGATACACGTTTTGAAATGTTGCTTCAAGACTTGACAGATCTTGTCAAGGGTGTAGACTTTAAAGTCTTTTCAGAAGCTCCAGCAGTTAAGGCGATCGTTGTCAAAGGCGCAGCGGATCATTACTCTCGTAAAGATATCGATAAATTGACAGAAATTGCGAAGCAATACGGTGCAAAAGGTCTTGCTTGGGTGAAATATGCTGAAGGTGCTTTGAATGGTCCTGTTGCGAAGTTCTTGACAGACTTGACAAGTGACTTGACAGCTGCTTTACAGTTAGAAGACAAAGATCTAGTTCTCTTTGTAGCAGATACTATTGAAGTAGCCAATGCAACGCTTGGTGCTTTGCGTGTTCGTCTTGCGAAAGAGCTTGACTTAATTGACAACGATCAATACAACTTCCTTTGGGTAGTAGATTGGCCAATGTTTGAATGGTCTGAAGAAGAAGACCGTTATATGTCTGCTCACCATCCATTTACACTTCCACAAGCTGAAACAGAACATGAATTGGAAGGCGATCTTTCAAAAGTTCGAGCAATTGCCTATGATATCGTCTTAAATGGCTATGAATTAGGTGGAGGAAGCCTACGGATTAATCATAAAGACTTACAAGAACGGATGTTCAAGGCGCTTGGATTTACAAAAGAAGCTGCTAATGAACAATTTGGTTTCTTGTTGGAAGCAATGGATTACGGTTTCCCACCACATGGAGGATTGGCGATTGGTTTGGACCGCTTCGTGATGCTTCTTGCAGGCGAAGATAATATTCGGGAAGTCATTGCCTTTCCTAAGAATAACAAGGCGACAGATCCAATGACACAAGCTCCTTCTGTCGTTTCTGAAAAGCAATTGGATGAGTTAAATCTTCAAGTAGAAGTAGCAGAGCAAGAATAGGACAAGAGAGAAAAGGGAAAGTCTAGAAATCAGTTGCTCTAAGATTTTCCTTTTCTTCTAATCGATGGATTGAAAATGAAAAAAACTCGCTTTCATAAGCTATTTCGCTATCATGTGCGGCGACTAGCTTATAACATTAAATTATTGCGCGTGCTGAAGAGTATCTCCCGTGAGAAATACGATGAAAAAGTGTCAGCTTCCTTGCTGTATGGTTTTCTATCAGCGATTGCCGTCAACTTCTTCTTTCAACCAGGACATGTATACTCCAGTGGGGCAACAGGGCTAGCTCAGATTTTATCTGTCTTGAGCCAACGTTTTATTGGCTTTACGATTCCCGTTTCCTTGACCTTTTATGCCATCAATATCCCTTTGATGATTGTGGCTTGGTATCAAATTGGTCATAAATTTACCATCTTTACCTTTATCACGGTTTCGATGAGTTCCCTCTTTATTCAGTTCGTGCCAGTGATTACGTTGACCAACGATCCGATCATGAATGCCCTATTTGGTGGGGTTGTCATGGGAACAGGAATTGGTTTTGCTCTTCGGAACAACATTTCCAGTGGGGGAACGGATATTGTCAGTTTGACGATTCGAAAACGGACAGGAAAGAATGTCGGCAGCATCTCCTTTTTGGTCAATGGGACCATTATGTTGATCGCTGGTCTGACCTTTGGTTGGAAATATGCCCTTTACTCTATGATTACCATCTTTGTATCGAGTCGAGTAACGGATGCTGTCTTTACCAAGCAAAAACGGATGCAGGCAATGATCGTAACGAGCCAGCCGGATGCCATTGTTGAAAAGATTCATAAAAAATTGCATCGTGGAGCAACCATTATCCACAATGCAGAAGGAACCTATAACCATCAGGAAAAAGCGGTTCTGCTGACAGTTATTACGCGTGCAGAGTTTAATGAATTCAAATATATTATGAAAAAAGCTGATCCTCAAGCTTTTATCACCATTTCAGAAAACGTTCATATCATTGGACGCTTTGTAGAAACAGAAGAATAAAAATAAGAGAGTGGGACAGAAATCGGTAATTCGTTAGAATTCGATTTCGTCATCCCACCTCCGCACAGTTGAGTAGGGCTGTAAAAGCTGATGAAATCAGCGTAGTAGAGCCCACTCAACCACTGCGTCTTTCTCGACAATCCAAAAATAATTGAGAGGCTAGGACTTTTGTCCCAGCCTCTTATTTTGTTGATTTAGTTTCGCGGAGAAGGAGCCAACTATGGGCAGGAATAGAAAGTTTCTTTCCTTTAGGAATGGGCGCTTGGAGGTTGGCATGAGGATAAGCAAATAGCAGCTGACTATCGCTCGGATGTTGATAGGTCTGTTCTTGATCACCGATATTGACAAGAATCGTTATTTTTTCACGATTTTTTTCAATCGTGTAGATAAAATGATGGTCAGACAACCATTTGACATCACAGTAGTCGCGAATCTCTTGCCCTTTTTTCAAACGAAGGAGTGGCTGTGATTTCCGATAAGCAATCAATTCTTCAAGAAAAGCAATTTCTTCTTGGCATTTTGGAAGGGATGTCCAGTCCAATTGGTTGAGACTATCTGGCAAGTTATAGGTGTTGTCTTCGAGCCCTTTTGTGCGATAAAATTCTTGACCAGCATGGATAAACGGCACTCCTTGAGATACTAGTACCAAATGAAGCGCGAGACGTGAGAGAGCTTTTCGATCTTCTAAACGAATCTCTTCCTTTTCAAGTTGGAAATAATCAAAAACAGTTGCATTGTCGTGGCATTCGACGTACTGAATGGCTTGTTGAGGTTGGGTGAAATGAGCAGGCCTTACTTTACCAACATTTGCTGTTAGGATGTTAGCAAAATCATTTGCAGGATGTTGACTCTCACGGCGGTGACCGGCTACAAGTGTTCTCTTGACCGTATCCCGGAAGTTATCACTGAAAAAGCCCAAGGCTGGTAATCGTTTCGAATTATACTGGTGAGCGAGCTGATCTTCAGAGAGGCCGGTATCCATCTTCCACCCTTCCCCATAGAGATAGATGTTAGGATAGATTTCACGGAGTTCTTCTGCAATCTCTGTCATGGTTTGAATGTCTAGGATTCCCATCAAATCAAAGCGAAACCCATCAAAGCCGTAGAGGGAAACCCATTGTTTGAGGGATTGCTTGATATACTGTCTCACCATGGAGCGTTCACTTGCCACGTCATTTCCACAGAAGGTTCCATTGGTCCACTCTCCCTCTGCATTATAACGGTAGAAATAACCAGGAACGATCTGTTCAAAAGCGTACTCATCTGCCTGGTAGACGTGATTGTATACTACATCCATGATGACACTCAGATTAGCCTGGTGATAAGTGTCAATAGTGTCTTGAAGCTCTAGGATTCGCGCATAAGGATCGTTAGGATCACTCGCATAGCTTCCTTCTGGAACATTGTATTGGACAGGATCATAACCCCAGTTGTAGGCTTTCCATTGATCCTCTTCATCGACACTACCGAAATCATAGACAGGAAGTAATTGTACATGGGTAATGCCCAGTTTTTGAAGGTAATCAAATCCAAGGATCTCACCATTGAGTTGGGGCGATTCTGTCAACCCTTTAAACTTACCAGGGTGCTTAAAGCCAGCCTCTTTCTGGGCAGAGAAATCCCGAACGCTCATCTCGTAGATGATTGCTTCTGTTGGGTCTAATTGACGAGTGGCACGCCTGATAGGACGTGTGATCTTCTTCCGGTCGATGACGAAGCTATCTCCAGAGTTCGCTAAAGAGGATAGAGCATAGGGATCATGAATCCGACGTTCTAGGCCATTGACACGAAATTCATAGTGGTAGGCAGCTCCTTCCCAATCCCCTTTGAGCACGACTTCCCAGACACCGTTTTCTGTACGGGTCATTGGATACATACGATCCTCAATATGGAGGGTCACATTTTGAGAAATGGGTGCCCAGAATTTAAATCGCGTCTGACTTGGTGTGTAGAAACTTCCTAGATCTTCTCCACTATAGGTGAAGGTTTGATCAAAAATGGGTTTGCGAACAATTTGACCATAGTGGAGAATAGTAGAATTTCCAGCAGCATCGTAGATGGTGTACTCTTCTCCGAGTTCAAGCGGAATAGGGCTCAAGAAATAGTCTCCTGTATCAGTCACTCCACTTGACGTTTTGACAGGTATTAAGGCAAGACGACCTTGGTTTGTTTCCAAATAAAAAGGAAGGATATGATCCTCTCCTTTTTGGATACGAATCAGGTCTTGGTCATCTAAATAAGCAGTAAATGTAGACATAAAGACTCCTAAAGTTTCGTAATGGTATGGTCAATCAATTGACGGTAGCAAACAGTTTTTCCTTCTTTGTGATCTTTGATAATTTGTAGAATCGTCCGAACAGATTCACGTCCGAGTTCCACCGCATTGATGTCAATATAGGCTTCAATATCGAGTCGTGGCTTGATCGAATCAAAGGAAATAATCGGGATTGTCAGCTGGTGTTCTAATAGGTATTGGCGCACCCCTTCAGCAACGAGAATATCGGTTGTCATGATGGCATCTAGTTCTGTTAGGGGAAGACTCTCCATCATTTGATAAGAATTGTCTTCCAACATAAAACCAAATGAAAAATGGACCAGTTTTTCATCGAGAGGAATCCCTGCTTTTTGGAGGGCTTCTTTATAACCTTCGTAGCGGTCTTGAGATACAGATAGCTCTTTGTTTCCTCCAATAAAAGCAATTTTTCGGTAATTTTGTTGAATGAAATAATCCGTCGCATCAAATGCAGCCTTGATATTATCATTATCCACTAGCGATACAAAAGGTGAAGCTGCCTTTCCGAGAATGAGGAAGGGGAACTTGTCTTTGATCGCAAATTCAACGAGGGGATCATTCGGGTTGGAATAAAGGAAAATCAAACCATCTACACGATTTCCGTAGATGAGTTGTTTGAGATTATCGAGCCGCCGTTCTTCATTTTGACCCGTACAGATTTGGATGGCATAATCATTGTCTGAAGCAATCTGGGTAATCCCTCTTAAAACAGTTGGGAAGAAAGGATTCTGGTAGAAAACGTCACTATCGATTGGTAGAACCAAAGCAATGACTTGACTAGATTGACTGACAAGACTACGAGCATTAAGATTGGGATGATAGTCCAGTTCGACCATAGCCTCACGGACACGTTTTTTTGTTTCATCACTAATCGTGGATTTATTTTGGATGACGCGCGTGACAGTTGAAGGCGCGACGCCAGCGAGTTTCGCTACATCTTTGATGGTAACACGCATGAGAAAACCTCCTAGCGGTGATAGTCTGGATCACGGAAGTGGGTCTTATAAAATACCATAGCAAGATAGAGTACAAATAAGACATTTTGGATCATGATCGTCGTAGTAAATACTTGATGGAATAGTAAACTGATGAGGACACTTAGTAAAATAGGGAGTCCCAAGCAATTCAGAATACAATTGAAACATTCCTTGAAAGTTTGTAGTGAAAAGAGTCGAGATTTTCGTGTCAAGTAGAGGAAGAAAGATGCCCCTACGATGAGAATCAAATAATTGACTGTCGATAAGAAGCCAGAGAAAATCACGAGAAAGAGACTGACAGGGAGTCGATTTTCACGGAACCAATCGCTAGAGATAGCTTGAGTGAAGCTTTTTTTATCCCGGAGGCTCTCTTGATTGATAGCCTGGTATGAGACGGTAGCGAGTTCTTTATTTTCTTTTGAGATGATCAACTGTTTGCGATCAAAATGGAGGGTTAACTCCTTGCCCTCACTCGCCTTTGCTTCTTGGCCCAAGACAACCTGTCCTTTTGAAGTCTTGTGTACAGGGTTGTTTCCTGTATAGGTGAGCTCTTGGTCTTTGATCACGACGTGTTCTTGGATATCTTTCATGACGTCATTTGATAAAGGATCAAACACGTCACTAACAAAAGTTGTTAAGGGATAGGTTTTGAGTTGAGCATTTTGAAGAGCCACTGGTAATAGTGTGACAGAAATCAGAAAGAAAGAAGTAAAAATCATTTGGAACCAACTCAGTTTTTTGCGGTTTGCAAAAGAAGAGCGGAAATTGAAGATACTTGCGAAATAATTAAAAGGATAGGGCATGAGATGACCTTTCTAAACATAAGAGAGTCAGAGATGCAAAGAGGAAACTCTTTGATTGATTTTATTCTTAACGAAGGGTAGTAAAGTATCCACCATACTACCCTTAACTTAAAAATAAAATGTGTTTGAAATAAGGTTCTATTTTATCCTTTATCCCCACCAGCTGTCAAGCCTGAAACAAAGTTCTTTTGTAGGAAGAAGAATAGAATACAGATTGGAACTGCGATCAAAATGGCACCGGCTGCAAAGAAGGCGATCTTTTGATCTTTTTGGTCACTGATAAAGGTTTGAAGACCAACGGCTACAGTATAGTTTACTTCATCACGAAGCAAGAATTTAGACAAGATATAGTCTCCGAAAGGACCCATGAAAGCCCAGAGTGCTTGAACGGCGATCATTGGACGAACAAGTGGAAGGACAATTTGCCAGAAGCGACGGAAGTGCCCTGCACCATCCAATTTCGCAGATTCATCAAGTGAGATTGGAACGGTATCGAAGTATCCCTTCATCAACCAAGCGTTCATCGGAATACCACCACCAACATAAAGGAAGATCAAGAACCAAGGTTGGTTCAAGGCATTCAGCATCAAAGCCATAACGAAGAAGGCTGTGAGGGCTGCCATGGTTGGAACCATTTGAATAATCAAGAAGAAGACCAAACTTTGCTTACGCGCCAAGAAATTGTAACGGCTGTATGCGTAACCTGCGAAGGTGACAATACTTGTTTGCACAATCATGGTGATAATGGCGATAACCAAGGTATTCATATACCAAGTCCCATAAGGAGTTTCAGAGAAAAGTTTTGAGAAGTTATCAAAATTAAGATTGCCACTTAAATCAAGTGTAAAGGCACTGACATTCCCTGATTTGAAGGCTGATAAAACCGTAATCAACAATGGATAAATGATAACGATTGAAAGAACCACCATGTACAGGTAAGTCAAGAAATGATTGAGGCGGCGTTTAAATTGAACTGAATTTTTCATTTTATACATCCTCCATATCAAATGCATGTAGTTTCTTGAAGGCAATCATAGAGATTGAGATCACGATTACAGAGATAATCAAGGTTACCGCAGCAGCCATTGAATATTGAGGAGAGGTATTGGTTGTCAACTTATAGATCCAAGAAATCAAGATATCTGTAGATCCAGCATTTCCTCCGACAGAACCGGGTCCCCCATCGTTAAACAAGTAAATGATGGAGAAGTTGTTAAAGTTGAAGGTGTATTGACTGATCAAGGTTGGTGCTGCAACAGCCATAATCATTGGGAAAGTGATGTTGCGGAATTTTTGCCAACCATTGGCACCATCAATATAAGCAGCTTCGTAAAGATCGTTTGGAATCGATTGAAGAATCCCCAAAGTCAAGACGTAGATATAAGGGAAGCCAAGCCAACCTTGCATCATAATCAAAGCGATTTTTGTCCAAGTAGGATCTGTCTTCCAAGGAATCAAGACACCATCTAAGAATGGGAAGATCTTTGCAAACAATGGGATAACTTGGGCGTTGATGGCACCGACACTATCGTTAAACATATTTGAGAATGTAAGGATAGTGATGAAGGCTGGAACAGCCCAAGGAAGCAAGAAGATAACCCCAAAGATTCGTTTTCCTTTTACGAATGGTTGGTTTGCCACAATGGCTGTCAAAATACCGAGTACAATTTGAAGAGTTGATGCTGCGAGAGCCCAAATCAAGGTCCAGCCAAGAACAGATGTAAAGGCTGAACGGAAGGTACTCAAGGTCCACATGTTAGTGAAGTTTTGGAACCCGATCCAATCCAACAAGGTTGTTGGTGCGGTATGTTTGAAGTCATAGTTGGTAAAGGCGATCATCAAGGTAACCAAAACTGGGAAGATAATCGCAAAGGTCATAGCGATATAAGAAGGGATAATCAAAAGATAAGGGAAGCCATTTTCATAGATTGCTTGCACCATTTCTTTTCCAGTTTTTGGAACTGCAATACCATTATTGATACGTTTTGCAACGGTTCCCGCATCCTTAATATTTAAGGCATAGAATAGGAAGTAAACAATGGTAATGATCAAGTGGAAGGCGCCACGAATCAAGATAAAGAGAGAATTATCTTGTCCACGGACTGTTCCAAGTGTAACCAATTTCGTTAATTCTCCAGCTCCGATTCCTAGGAAATAGGCGAGAAAGAGGACGGTTACGGCAAGAAAAATATAGCCTTTGGTTTTTTGTTTGTTATAAATTTGCCCAAGACCCGGGACCAAAGAGAGGCACATAGCCTTTTTTGGGTTTTGTTCTGTAGTCATTCAAATCTCCTTATAATGTCCTTGCTAGAGAGCAAGAAGACAAGTCCGACAGTGAGTTGTACTTGAAAATTGAACATAAGAGGTTGGGACCTTGTCGCCAACCTCTTACTGAAACCTAAAAACTGTCTTATTTGCTACCGAATTTTTGTTCGATGGTTTCTTTAATCAATTTCACTGCATCGTCAGCAGCAGCTTTTGCAGATTTTTTACCACTTACAGCATCGAAAAGCATAGTAGCAGCTGGATCCCAAACAGCACTCATTTCAGAGATGTTTGGCATTGGTTGAGCGTTCTTGAACTGATCAACAACGGCAGTTGTCAACTCATCGTTTTTGCTAACTGCATATTTACGAGCTTCTGTGTTGGCAGGAACTTCATTTGTCTTGTCAAACAAAGCTTTTTGTTGGTCAGTGCTTGTCAAGAAGTCAATGAATTTTTGAGCGCCATCAAGGTTTTTCGCACCTGCTGGGATAACCCAAGCTTTACCACCACCAAAGGCAGAATATTGTTTTCCGTTTGGAAGAGTTGGAATAGTTGCGACACCGTAGTTTACTTTAGCTTCTTTCAATGAAGCAGCTTTCCAAGGACCGTCGATGATAGCAGCTGTTTTACCTTCTTGGAATTGTGTTTGGATGAAGTTAGCAGCACCTTTTGTATCTTGCAAACCTTTTGGCCATTTAGCATACCAAGTTTTCGCATATTCGATACCGTCGATAGAACCTTGGTTGTTTAATCCAAGATCTTTAGCATCTGTACCATCTTTACCAAATACATAACCACCATTACCTGAAAGCAAACCGTAAGCATAGTAGAAGTTTGTCCAGTCAGCTAAGAAGGCAGTTGTTTTACCAGGTTCGCTAGCAAAGTCGTATTTGCTATCTTTTGCAAGATTTTCAAGGTCACCAAATGTTTTTGGAGCTTCGCTTACAAGATCTTTATTATAGTAGAGAACCAAAGTTTCGATCACGGCAGGTGCACCGTAAACTTTACCACCGTTTGTTACAAGAGCTTCAGTTGTTTTATCTGTATGGCTATCTTTGTTTAATGTCACTTCAGCTAATTGACCATCGTTACCAAGACCACCTACACGGTCGTATGGTGCCATCATAACGTCTGGAGCTTTTTTAGATTGGTTATCAAGAGAAAGGTTATCCAATCCACCAAGAGCATCACCAGTTTTGATTTTAACTTTTACGCCATTTTCTTTTTCAAAAGCTTTTGCAGCTTCTTCAACATAAGATTTGTAGCCTTTGTCTACATAGACGTTGATTTCTTTACTTGCCTCAGAAGAACCTGATGAGCTATTGCTACAAGCAGCAAGCAAGAAGCCGGCAAAACCAACTGTACCAAGTACAGCAGCACTACGTAAAATTGTACGTTTCATGATTTATTCCTCCTAAAGAATAAAAAAAAGATATTAATTAGAAACCGTTTTAGACAAACGTTTTCCTAAAACGACTTAAGTATATCACAAGACGAAAACGTTTGCAAGTGCTTTTGAAAAAATTTTTTAAAAATATTTTAATTCCGAACTTTCTTCTATAAAATAGATTATTTTGTTGACATTAGCCAAAGGAAAGAATACACTAGGGATGAGGGCACTCTGAAAAAAAGTTAAAAAGTTTTTAAGAAACCCCTTGCAGAAAATATGGAAAAAGTTTATAATGGCATGGTACGCAAACGTTTTCGCAAAAATTGCGTAAATAGAGTTGCGCCTGTTCGATTTTAACAAAGAGTAGAGCCGCTCGAGAGCTGGATACGACTCTGCAACGATACCCATACCGTGCACCGAATCGCAGGCTTCAAAGAAATAAAAAGAGGTGGTAACCCATGAAAAAACGTCAAAGTGGTGTTTTGATGCACATTTCTTCCCTTCCTGGACAATACGGAATCGGATCATTCGGACAATCAGCTTATGATTTTGTTGATTTCCTCGTTCGGACCAAGCAACGTTACTGGCAAATTTTGCCACTTGGTACAACTAGTTATGGAGATTCTCCATACCAATCTTTCTCAGCTTTTGCTGGAAACACTCATTTTATTGATTTCGATCTTTTGATCAAACAAGGTTTGTTGACAGAAGCAGACCTTGAAGGAGTTGACTTTGGTCAAGATCCTTCTCAGGTTGATTATGCAAAAGTTTTTGAGCAACGTCGTCCCTTGCTTGAAAAAGCAGTTGCGAATTTCTTAAAATCAAGTGATCAAAAAGAATTCCAAGCTTTTTGCGAAGCCAATGCTTCTTGGTTGGAGCTATTCGCAGAATACATGGCTATTAAAGAACACTTTGATTTAAAAGCGTGGACAGAGTGGCCAGATGCTACCATTCGTGGACGTCAACCTGAAGCCTTGGCGCACTACCGTGAAGAATTGGCGGATAAATTGACTTACCATCGTGTAACTCAATTCTTCTTCTTCCAACAATGGTTGGCCTTGAAAGCTTATGCCAACGACCACCACATTGAAATTGTGGGAGATATGCCAATCTATGTGGCAGAAGATTCAAGCGACATGTGGGCTAATCCTCATCTCTTCAAAACAGATGAAAACGGAAAAGCAACTTGCATTGCAGGATGCCCGCCAGATGAGTTCTCAGCAACTGGTCAACTTTGGGGGAACCCAATCTATGACTGGGAAGCAATGGACAAAGATGGCTACCAATGGTGGATTGAACGCTTGCGTGAAAGCTTCAAGATCTATGACATCGTTCGGATCGACCACTTCCGTGGTTTCGAATCATACTGGGAAATCCCAGCTGGTTCTGAAACTGCAGCACCTGGTAAATGGGTTAAAGGTCCTGGCTACAAACTCTTTGCAGCAGTGAAGGAAGAACTCGGTGATTTGAACATCATCGCTGAGGACCTTGGCTTCATGACAGACGAAGTCATCGAACTTCGTGAACGCACTGGCTTCCCAGGAATGAAGATTCTTCAATTTGCCTTCAATCCTGACGATGAAAGTATCGATAGCCCTCACTTGGCACCAAACAACTCTGTGATGTACACTGGAACACATGATAACAACACAGTTCTTGGATGGTACCGCAATGAAATCGACGATCCAACTCGTGAGTACCTTGCTCGTTATACCAACCGGAAAGAGTACGAATCTGTACCGCATGCTATGCTTCGCACCGTCTTTGCTTCCGTCAGCTTCATGGCGATTGCTACTATGCAAGACTTGCTTGAGTTAGATGGCTCAGCTCGGATGAACTTCCCATCTACTCTCGGTGGTAACTGGTCATGGCGAATGACAGCGGATCAATTGACTCCAGCTGTCGAGCAAGAATTGCTTGATTTCACTACGATCTATCGTCGTGAAAACAAAGACTTGAAAAAAGAAGTTACGAAAGCAGAAAAATAATCTTTCCCCCTATTAAAAAATTGTTGAAACAAAGGAGACTCCCAACATGGAATCATTACAAAAATATGTGATTGATCATCATCAAAAAACAATTGCTGAATGTTCAAATGAAGAATTGTACCTTGCTTTGCTTAATTACACCAAGCAAGCAAGTGCCCAAAAGAAATTAAATACTGGTAAGAAAAAAGTTTACTATATCTCAGCTGAGTTCTTGATCGGTAAACTCTTGTCTAATAACTTGATCAACTTGGGTCTTTACGACGATGTCAAAAAAGAATTGTCAGATGCTGGTAAAGACTTGATCGAAGTCGAAGAAGTGGAATTGGAACCATCACTTGGTAACGGTGGTTTGGGACGTTTGGCAGCCTGCTTTATCGACTCTATCTCAAGCCTTGGTTTGACAGGGGATGGGGTTGGTTTGAACTACCACTTTGGTTTGTTCCAACAAGTCCTTAAAAACAACCAACAAGAAACGATTCCAAACGCATGGTTGACTGACCAAAGCTGGCTCGTTCGTTCAAGCCGTAGCTACCAAGTGCCATTCGCACACTTTACATTGACTTCTACCCTTTATGATATCGACGTACCTGGTTACAAGATCGATACGAAGAACCGTTTGCGCTTGTTCGACTTGGATTCAGTTGATTCATCTATTATTGAAGATGGTATTAACTTTGACAAGACAGATATCGCTCGCAACTTGACCCTATTCTTGTACCCAGATGATAGTAACCGTCAAGGGGAATTGCTCCGTATCTTCCAACAATACTTCATGGTATCAAATGGTGCACAATTGATCATCGACGAAGCCATCGAAAAAGGAAGCAACTTGCATGACCTTGCTGACTATGCTGTTGTACAAATCAACGATACTCACCCATCAATGGTCATCCCTGAATTGATCCGTCTTTTGACAGAACGTGGTATTGAAATGGATGAAGCCATCTCTATCGTTCGTAGCATGACGGCTTACACTAACCACACAATCCTTGCGGAAGCCCTTGAAAAATGGCCACTTGAATTCTTGCAAGAAGTGGTTCCTCACTTGGTTCCGATCATTGAAGAATTGGACCGCCGTGTTCGCGCTGAATACAAAGATCCAGCTGTTCAAATCATCGATGAGAATGATCGCGTACACATGGCACACATGGATATCCACTATGGATTTAGCGTAAACGGGGTAGCAGCACTTCACACAGAAATCTTGAAGAATTCTGAGTTGAAAGCCTTCTACGACATTTACCCTGAAAAATTCAACAACAAAACAAATGGTATCACTTTCCGTCGTTGGCTCATGCATGCTAACCCAACCTTGTCACACTACTTGGATGATATCCTCGGACGTGACTGGCACCATGACGCATCTAAATTGGAAGACCTTCTTTCTTATGAAGATAAAGATGCAGTCAAAGCGAAATTGGAAGATATCAAGTCTCACAACAAACGGAAATTGGCTCGTTTCTTGAAAGACCATCAAGGTGTGGAAATCAATCCAAATTCTATCTTTGATACCCAAATCAAACGTCTTCACGAATACAAACGTCAACAAATGAACGCTTTGTATGTGATCCACAAATACTTGGACATCAAAGCTGGAAATATCCCTGCTCGTCCAATCACTGTTCTTTTTGGTGGTAAAGCAGCTCCTGCCTACACCATTGCACAAGATATCATCCACTTGATCCTTTGCTTGTCTGAAGTGATTGCAAACGATCCAGCGGTAGCTCCACACTTACAAGTTGTTATGGTAGAAAACTACAACGTAACTGCTGCAAGCTACTTGATCCCAGCTAGCGATATTTCTGAGCAAATCTCTCTTGCTTCGAAAGAAGCTTCAGGTACTGGTAACATGAAATTCATGTTGAATGGTGCATTGACACTTGGTACTATGGATGGAGCCAACGTGGAAATCGCTGAATTGGTTGGACGTGACAACATCTACATCTTCGGTGAAGATTCAGAAACTGTTATCGATCTTTATGCCAAATCAGCATACAAATCAGCAGACTTCTATGAACGTGAAGCCATCAAACCATTGGTAGACTTCATCGTCAGCGATGCCGTTCTTGCAGTTGGGAACAAAGAACGCTTGACTCGTCTTCACAATGAATTGATCAACAAAGACTGGTTCATGACTCTTCTTGATTTGGAAGACTATATTGTAACCAAAGAACGCATGTTGGCTGACTACGAAGATCGTGATGCATGGTTGGATCAAGTCATCGTTAACATTGCGAAAGCAGGATTCTTCTCATCTGACCGTACGATCGCTCAGTACAACGAAGACATCTGGCACTTAAACTAATCACTAGTTGTTAGACCAAGGTCCTTCAGATCTTGGTCTTTTTTGTATCTTTGAGAGAGGCCACTGGTGAACTTTTAGGGATGTGCAACAGGATGAAGATAGAGATACGACATTTTTTTCAAATAAACTGAGAAGCTCCTCATAATTGAGAATGGTTTTCTTGTTTGAAGGAAAAAGATAAAAAATGAAACCTAATGGCTATCAAATGGGAATTTTAACGATGTCTTTTTTTTGAATCTGCAAAATACATAAGGGAAAAAGTTACATAATTTAAGTTTCTGGAGTTTGTTCCTTACCGATGGAATATAAACATTTATTGTACCTATCTTTGTTTAGTGGTGAAAGTTTTAAAAATAAAAAACAGAGGAAATGCCTTGAAAATCCATTATTTTTTCAATACATAGTGCATTTATTTTCAACGTAAAAATTGGAAATATTAGTAAATAAAAGTGTCATATATTTAGAGTAAAATAAAAAATTATATTAACACATCTTTTAAAATAGTTGATTGTGATACAATGTAATTAACTGGTAGTAGCATTTTTTTGCACCTACCGTGAGATTTTTTGACTAAAAAGGAGAATATTGGAAATGAAAAGCTATCGTGAACAGTGTTCGAAGCAAGAAAAATTTTCAATTCGTAAATTATCAGTCGGTGTTGTTTCATTGGCCGTCGCTGGATTGGCTACTGTAAACACTTACGGAGCAGAAGTAAAAGCTGACGAGGAGACGGGACCGGCTACTGAAGTAACCGCTACAGATACAGTAGCAAGCTCTAAGTTGACGTCTACAACTGTGACAGAAGGAAATAAAACAGTTACGACAACATATGTAGAATCACCAGAACTTGAAAAAGCAAAAGTAGCTGCAGTTGCAGAAGGTGTGACAGTTACAGAAGAAGCTGAAAAAGTCCAACCGTCTATCGCAGCAGTCGAAGCAGATAATAAAGCTCAAACAGCTGAAATCAACACAGTAGTCGAAAACTACAAAAAAGCAAAAGCAGAGTATGAAGCAAAATCTCAAGAAATTACATTAATTGAAAAGAGAAATGCGGAAGCGGAAGCAAAATACAAATCTGAACTTGCTACTTATAACGAGAAGAGAGAGCAGTATGAATTGGATTTTCTTTCTTACCAAGCTAAATTAGCACAATATCAAGAATTATTGAAACAGTACAAGATTGCTAAGAAAATGTACGACAGCTACATGGAAGATAATGGGTTTAGCGATCTCAAAAATTTAGAAACTGTTCAAGATTTAACCTTCCAACGTGAAACGAATGCGATCCATCAAATCGATGGAATTAATACCTATCTTACCAAAGATGCTCAAGCTCGTCTAAATACGAGCAATGTACATCAATATGACTCAAATAAATTGATGAGTTCGGATATCGTTTCTACAAGCCCTTGGACAAACAGGGAAACGGAATACATCCTTGTTAGAGAGGGAGATAAATTTGTAGTTACTTATGATAATTTAAATAAATCGAGTATACGTGAAAATGTGAATGTAAATCCAATCAAACGTGTAATTTATCGATATGAAATTATCAGTCTTCCTTCAAATGACGGGAAAGGAATCGCAGCTGTGAGTGCTGATCCAACCGTCACTTTGACGGTCGGTGCTTCAACCGATAAACTTAAACCAGTTAAGGTTGCTGTCGATGTTGAATTTTATGATGGGAATGGTCGTCGGTTTGATCTTACTAAACACAATGCCATAGTTGCTTTAAATTCGTTGAATCACTGGACAGGTGCTTCTTATGTCGAAAGTGGAGATAAACCTCGTGCTCTTACAGTGGAAGCTAAGGATAAGAATGGGAATACGGTTCGTGGGACTTGGAACCCCTATGCAGACGGGTCATCGATGAGCATTGAACACAATGCGGTTGTTGTAAAAAATGGGATCCCTGACTTTGGATCTGCCGAGGTAACCATCTCTGCGGAAAATCCAATCAAAATTGTAGCTCAGAAAACAACATTTAATGGAAGTGAATTCGTAGTTAGTGAAGAAACAGTTATCGATGCGACAAGCGTCAATGTATCAGGTACTGGGAATGGTCACAATATTGGGACAGACAACTATACGTTGAATGGTAAAGATGATATTATTGGCGTTTATACTATTAATTCTACAACAGGAGAGCTAACCTTTACACCGAAGAAAAAGTTTGAAACATTAGAACATATAGAATCGGTGAATATTGGAAATAATAAGTATATCGCAATTCCGAATTCTAGTGTGTCTTATGATCCTACTACCAAAGAAATGAAATCACTGAAAGATAATCAATATATTGAACATGGTTCAGCGTTTAATGGGGAGACCTCTTCGGCCCTCGAAGGATGGGACAATCCAGATTCGAAGTATCTCTATTATGGTGGTGCAGGACTTAAGATGTTAGACGGGCATCTTGTATTTACAGCAAATGGAGCAAATGCAAAGGGACAACCGACGGTTTATTGGTTTGCCATTAATTCAGAGGTGGCAGTTCCTAAAAATCCAGGTAAAGAACCTGAAAAGCCTACTGCTCCAATTCCACCCACTGCTCCAACTCCACCGACTTTGGAAGTTGTTCCAAATGCTAAACCGGTGAAACCAGAAGCTAGAGTGAAATGGCATAAGAACAAAGTGGTAAGGAAAACAGAAATTCCACCAACACCAACTTCATATACCCCACCAACACCAATTGTTCCACCAACTCCGGAAATTCCGGAACAGCCCGTACAACCTGCGCAACCACAAACACCTGCGCTTCCAAATACAGGTACAGAAAGCTCAACTGCAGCTGTCCTTGCAGGTGCGATGACTGGATTGTTCGGACTAGGTCTTGCTCGCAAGAAGAAAGAGGATTAATTCTTATTTCTTTCGTTCATTCATCTAAATAAAGAAAGTCAGAAGGCAAGCTCTTCTGGCTTTTTTGATAGAGTGATGACCAAATAGTTGAGAAAAAGAACAGAATAGTTCTTGGATAAGGAGAGGAAATGGCTTTTACAGACCAAATCGTGTCGAAATGAAGCAGAATAGAAATAGATGACACAAGAAGAAAGAAATGAGATATACTGGTGGTGTTCGAATGAAAGTTTATAGGACTCCGTTATATCTCTAATCATTCCAATGATACAGTTGCGATGTCTTTTTCATCTTTTGCACACATTATTTTCCAAATGAATTTCATTTGAACGTATCAGTGATCAGGCAAGTGCTTCCACGGTTTTGAGGCGCTTGCCTTTCTATCTGTATCGCGATATAATAGGGTGTAAGAAATGAAAAGGAGTTTGTATGAAAAAGAAACCTATCTATCTTTACATCCTGTTATTTTTCTCTACGGTTGGAACCCTGACTTCAGCTGTCTCAACCTTTGGAGCTTCAAAGAGTTTTGAGCTGACAGATGATTTTGCGAAACAACTTGGTTTAACAACGGCTCAAGACAAGGCTGACTATGTGGCATATTATGAGAAATCAGCCCAACTCAATCAGTCTCCACTAACCTTTTTATTTGTTTCCCTGATTCTGATTGCCTTACTGGCAACTTTCTATTTCCTCTTTATGAAGCAGGATCTGTTAACAGCCCATTATACTTACATGGGGCAGATTTTATTAAGTCAAGCCTTCTCTTGCTATAATTATTTTGCAGGGCGTCCACTATTAGCTAGTTTTTCAACCCCGTCCCTTCGCCAACGATATCTGGCATCTTCGTCCATTGCTTTGTTACTCTTGACTGCTTTATCCCTTCTCTTCCTTGGAATTGTTTTGTATAAAACCTTGCGTTTGAGAAAAGCTCAAGCTAGGGCATAATAGATAAGTTTGAATGGAGCTCTCTTAGAGGATAAGAGAGCTTCTTGATTGGAGAAAAAAGATGAAAGTATCCTTTGTTTATATTAGTCTGAGTGGGAATACAGAGAGTTTTGTCCGTCGCTTAAGTGACTACTTGCTGGAAGCCCATCCTGAACTTGAAATCGAGAAAGTTCATGTGAAAGACCTAGTCAAAGAGGGCCAGCCCTTCTTTGAAATGACCAATCCTTTTATCACTTTTTTGCCAACCTATTTGGAGGGTGGAAATGGTGTTGATAATGGTGATGTGGAAATTTTGACGACAGATGTTGCGGATTTTATTGCTTATGGAGACAACGCCAGCAAGTGCTTAGGAGTGGTTGGATCAGGCAATCGGAATTTTAACAATCAATATTGTTTAACCGCTAAGCAATACAGCCAACGCTTTGGTTTCCCCATGTTAGCCGATTTTGAAATGCGGGGGATGTTGGGAGACATCAAAAAAGTGGCTACTATTATAGAGGATTTGTATCATTTATAAAAAACGCTGATTTCTCAGCGTTTTTTGTTCATTTAAAGAAAAAAGGAGATCAATCATCTCCTTTTTTCTATTTGGGAATAGTTGTTCCAACTACTTGTGGCATTTTACATTTTCTCAGGTGCATCGACACCAAGTAAGCGAAGGGCTTCTTTTAAGACGACTGCTGTTGAGTAGCTAAGAGCAAGACGGCTTTCGCGTTCAGGGCTTTCATCCAAGATACGAGTGTGTGCATAGTATTTGTTGAAGGCTTGAGCCAAGTTGATGGCATATTTTGCGATCAAGGATGGATCATAGTTTTCAGCAGCACGTTTGACAACACGAGAGAAGTCTTGGAGAAGCTTGATGATTTCCCAGCTTTCAGGATCGCTCAAGCTGTAAGTCGCATCTGTTGATGGTGTAAAGTTGGCTTTGCGAAGGATCGATTGGATACGAGCGTATGCGTATTGAACGTAAGGTCCAGTTTCTCCTTCGAAGGATACCATGGCTTCGAGGTCGAAGTCATAACCGTTGCGGCGGTCCGTCTTCAAGTCGTAGAATTTAACCGCGCCAACACCGACTGCATGTGCCACTTCTTCCTTGTTTTCAAGTTCAGGATTCTTTTCTTCGATCTGAGCTTTGGCACGAGAGATCGCTTCTTGAAGAGTTGGTTCGAGAAGGATGATATTTCCTTTACGAGTTGACAATTTTTGGCGGTTTTTTGTCACCAAACCAAAGTCAACGTGAACCATATCGTCGCTCCAGTCAAATCCCATTTTCTTCAGAACAGCTTTCAACTGACGGAAGTGGTTGGATTGTTCTTGACCTACAGCATAGATGTTTTTCACAAAGTTGTAAGTCCGCGCACGATACATAGCAGTTGCGATATCACGAGTGATATAAAGGGTTGCACCGTCTGATTTTTTGATCATAGCTGGTGGAAGGTTGACATCATCCAACTCAACGATGCTAGCCCCTTTAGATTCTTTCAACAAGCCTTTGTCTTCAAGGATTTGAACCCCTTCATCCATCTTGTCGTTGTAGAAAGCTTCTCCGTTTAAGCTATCAAACTCAACACCGAGGAGTTTGTAGATACGGTTGAATTCCACCAAGCTTTCGTCACGGAACCATTGCCACAATTCAGTTGCTTCTGGATCCCCATCTTCCAATTTTTTGAACCATTTACGTCCTTCTTCATCAAGCTCAGGATCGTTTTCGATTTCAGCGTTGATTCGAACATAAAGTTTTAGCAATTCATCGATTGGGTTGGCTTCGACAGCTTCCTTGCTACCCCATTTTTTGTAGGCCACCATCAAGAGACCGAACTGTTTACCCCAGTCCCCTAAGTGGTTGATTTTAATCGTGTTGTAGCCCATTTTGCGGAAGATGTTTGAAAGAGCATCCCCAATAACGGTTGAGCGCAAGTGACCAACTGAGAATGGTTTTGCGATATTTGGACTTGAAAGGTCGATGGTAATGTTTTGTCCATGACCTTCGTCTTGTTGACCGTAGTCTGCACCTGCTTCGATGACGGATTTGATTACCTGATCAGAGATCTTAGATTTGTCCAAGAAGAAGTTCACGTAAGGTCCAGTTGCAACGACTTTTTCGAAAGCGCTTTGGTCGATCTTTTCAGCAATATCTGCAGCGATTGCTTGAGGAGCCTTGCGTTCCACTTTTGCAAGTGAGAAGGCTGGAAAAGCAATGTCACCAAGATCAGATGATTTTGGTTGTTCAAGCAAATTTAAAATAGCATCTTGGTCAAGAGAGTCAATCACTTTGGCCAATTCACTAGCAATGAGTTCTTTATTGTTCATATTAGCTCCTTAGTCCTTTTAACTATTATTTTAACACAATTCTGAGCGAATTTTCAATTTTTTTGGTATAATTTAAAGTATATTTATTCAAAAGTGGAGGTCCAATGAAAAAGACAGAACGTCACCTTTTGATTCAACAAATGATTCGAAATGAAAAATTGTCGACTCAAAAAGAGATTCAGGATCGATTAGAAGCAAAAGGAATTGCTGTAACGCAAACTACTCTGTCACGAGATTTGCGCGATCTGGGTCTAGTCAAGGTGAAACGAAAAGACCAGTTGTATTATATTTTGCCAAATGAGCCTGAGGTGGCAGAGATTTATATTATGTTGTCCAGCCATGCAAAGTCTGTCTCACGAGCAGAATTCACCTTGGTCTTGCGGACAGAGCTAGGAGAAGCAGCTCTCTTGGCCAATGGTGTAGATGAAATGTCAGATGAGCGTATTTTGGGAACAGTAGCAGGGGCCAATACCCTCTTGATTGTCTGTCGAGACCAAGATGCAGCTATTGAAATTCAAAATGAAATTTTAGGGATGATGCAGTAGTCAAGCCCCGTTGGAGAGAAAGAGAGATGTCAAAAGGAGGAAGATAGTGAGCTATCTACTCCTGTTTTCATCTATGGAGCTTGCGTCAGCAAATGATGCAACAGTAAGGAATAAAGAAGTATGACAGTAGAAAAAATATCCCCTGGAATGCAGCAGTATCTAGATATCAAAAAAGACTATCCGGATGCCTTTTTGCTGTTTCGAATGGGAGATTTTTACGAATTATTTTATGAAGATGCAGTGAATGCAGCTCAAATTTTAGAGATTTCCTTAACCTCACGGAATAAAAATGCAGAGAATCCGATCCCCATGGCGGGTGTTCCCTACCACTCGGCCCAGCAGTACATCGATGTTCTCATCGAACAGGGCTATAAGGTCGCGATTGCAGAACAAATGGAAGACCCCAAAGAAGCCAAGGGGGTCGTTAAGCGTGAAGTCGTACAGGTGATTACACCGGGTACAGTGGTGGATTCGACCAAGCCAGATAGTGAGAATAACTTCCTGGTTGCTTTGGATCGTTCAGGGAATGAGTATGGGCTAGCCTATATGGATCTGGTAACAGGGGAGTTTCAGGTGACGACCCTCAATGACTTTAGCATGGTTTGTGGAGAAATCCGCAATTTACGTGCGCGTGAGGTGGTCCTGGGTTATGAGTTGCCAGAACAAGAAGAGCGTGTGTTTGTGAGTCAGATGAATCTTTTGCTGTCACATGTAGAGACGGCGCTTGATGATGTTCAACTCTTAGGGGATCAGTTGAGTGAGCTCGAAAAGAAAACGGCTGGGAAACTTCTCCAGTATGTTCACCAGACACAAATGCGGGAATTGAGCCACCTCAAAAAAGCCCATCATTATGAGATTTGCGATTTCTTGCAGATGGACTTTGCGACCAAGGCTAGTCTTGATTTGACAGAGAATGCGCGAACGGGGAAGAAACATGGTAGCTTGTATTGGTATTTGGATGAAACCAAGACGGCCATGGGCGGTCGTTTGTTGCGGTCCTGGATTCAGAAACCCTTAGTCGATTTGAAACGGATTCGAGAGCGCCAGGACATCATTCAGGTCTTTATGGATCATTTCTTTGAACGGAGCGATTTGACCGACAGCCTCAAAGGGGTCTATGACATTGAACGCTTAGCGAGTCGGGTTTCCTTTGGTAAGATCAATCCTAAGGATCTCTTGCAGCTAGGAGATACTCTGGGGCATGTGCCGACGATCAAGTCGATTCTACTGGGGATTGGTGATCCAGTCTTAGATGTCTTGATTGCACGCTTGGATGAACTTCCTGAGTTGCACCGCTTGATTACCTCAGCTATTGCTCCGGAAGCGTCTGCTGTTATTACAGAGGGAAATATCATCCGAACAGGTTTTGACGAGCAATTGGACCAGTACCGTGTCGTTCTTCGGGATGGTACTGGTTGGATTGCTGAGATTGAGGCCAAGGAGCGCGAAGCCAGCGGCATTACAGGTCTAAAAATCGATTACAACAAGAAGGATGGCTACTATTTCCATGTCACCAATTCTCAATTGAGTCACGTGCCTGCTCACTTTTTCCGCAAGGCGACCTTGAAAAATTCAGAACGCTTTGGTACGGAGGAATTGGCACGCATCGAAGGAGATATGCTGGAGGCGCGTGAGAAGTCTGCAAATCTGGAATATACGATTTTTATGCGGATTCGGGAAGAAGTTGGCAAGTATATCCAACGTCTGCAACAGTTAGCTCAGGCGATTGCGACGGTTGATGTTTTACAAAGTTTAGCCAGCGTCGCTGAGTCACAACAGTTGAATCGTCCCCTCTTTCATGAAGAACGACGAATCACGATCGACAAAGGTCGTCATCCGGTTGTTGAGAAAGTGATGGGAGCCCAGTCCTACATTCCTAATAGCATCTTTATGGATGAAGAACGGGATATTCAGCTGATTACGGGGCCAAATATGAGCGGGAAGTCTACCTATATGCGCCAATTGGCGATCATTGTGATTCTTGCCCAAATTGGTTCCTATGTTCCAGCCCAAAAGGCCGAGTTGCCAATCTTTGATGCGATTTATACCCGGATCGGAGCTGCTGATGACCTGGTATCGGGTCAGTCTACCTTTATGGTGGAAATGATGGAGGCCAATCACGCTATTCGCAAGGCAACGCCCCAGTCCTTGATTTTGTTTGATGAGTTGGGACGGGGAACTGCGACCTATGATGGGATGGCTCTCGCTCAGTCCATCATCGAATACATTCACGATCGCACCGGTGCCAAAACCTTGTTTGCGACCCATTACCATGAGTTGACGGCACTCTCAGAGACTTTGACCCGTTTGGAAAATGTTCATGTTGCGACCTTGGAGCGAGATGGTCAGGTTACCTTCTTGCACAAGATTGAACCCGGCCCAGCGGATAAGTCCTATGGGATTCACGTGGCCAAGATCGCTGGTTTGCCAGAAGAGTTGCTGGAGCGGGCGGATGCGATTTTGACCAAGCTCGAAGGACAAGCCCAGCAAGTACCGCTTGTGGATGCAACTCCTAAAAAGGAAGCACCTTTGCAGGTGGCTGAACAAATGTCCCTCTTTGAGGAAGCTTCAGAAAATACGGTGATCACAGAATTGAAGAATCTGGATCTCTACAATATGACTCCCATGGAAGTCATGATGGCAGTTGCCGAATTGAAAAAGAAATTATAAAAAAGGGAGTGGGAAAGAACTCCAATATAAAAAAGGTTGAAAAGGTTCCCCAAACCTTTTCAATCTTCCCACCCCCGCATAGCTCCAACAGTCTGGGAGACTGTTGGAGGTTGCAGATAAAGGAAACATTGTTTCCGTCCACATAGGTTATCTTTGGAGCTTGATAAGCGAACAAATACTTTGGAAGCTTGCTTCGCAAGTCCTATCTGCCACCTCAAAGCAGTGCTTTGAGCAATCAACCACTGCGTCATACAGTTATGCCTATTAAACATCGAAGACTGGACAGTTTTTGCCCAGTCTTTTTTCTCTTAGTGGTTAGTAATGCTTTGATTGATTTCTTGAACTTGTTTTTTATAAAAATGATAAGAGACTAACCAGATGATCACGTAAACGAGGGTGAATTCGACAACGAGTGAGAGGTAAAATCCGAGTCGTGCTGGAAACCAGCCGGCCAAAGTAGCCAGAGGAATAAACCCAAGTAACATGAGTAGGTAATGGCTCAGAGTAGCCCGTAAGAGGCTCCAGTCTTTTTGAAAGAGGAGACTTCCGAAGCTAAAGAGGACCCCAATTGCACCCCAAACGAGGGCACAATAGAGCATGACCAGTGAGCCGTGAACATGATGCAAGAACATCCAGTGGCCGACTGCAGAGTTGGGACTTAAGGGAAGGTACAACTCAGGTGAGAAGAGATAGGAAAAGAAGATGGATAAGATGAGCCCAATGAGAATCCCTTTCAGGGCGTCAGAAAAAGATTGTTTTAGCATGATAATTTCTCCTTAATGGCTTTTAAGTAACGACGGGAGGAGTAGGTCAGACTCCCATTTTTGAGATAGATTTGCACCGATCCTCCACTGGTAAAGTGCAGGTGATCGATGGATTGGGTGTTAATAATTTCAGATTGGGAAATTTTGAGAAAGAAGGTCGGTAAGTCTTCAGATAGCTGATAGAGTGGACCAGTCAGGATAAATTGATCTGTCATGGTCTCACCAATCACTTGCCGATTTTCAATGTAAAAACGTTGGAATAGCTGGCTTTCGATCAGATAAGCTTCCCCATCCTTTTTGGCACGTAAGCGCCCTTTTTGATCCAGCTCTCTCGCAAAGTCTCGGATTTTCTCTACACGCGCAGACAGTGCAGGTGCTGTGATCATCACCGCTTCTTCTTGGAAGTGGGAATCAATTTGTACTTCAACTTTCATAAGATAGTTTCTCCCTCCTTTGGGTAAAGTCGGTTGGCCTGCTAGCCCGGCTCCTTCTTTACACTACTATTAAACACTTTTTCCAAAGGGAAGACAAGGGGATTTGTCTATGTGGTCGTTTTCTTTGCCTATGCGGTTTTTAAGGAAGAAGATGGGGACAAGCCTATGTTTTTTAAGAAAGGGAGTCTTGTAGATCTGTGGTATAATAGAGCTACATGTATCGGTGAAAAAATAGGTAAAGGAGCAGACATGTCACAGATTATTGAATTGCCAGAAGTCTTAGCCAATCAGATTGCGGCGGGTGAAGTGATTGAACGACCTGCTAGTGTGGTCAAGGAGTTGGTTGAAAACTCGATCGATGCTGGGGCTAGCCAGATCGTTGTTGAAATCGAAGAAGCAGGATTGAAGTCGATTCGGATTACAGACAATGGGGAAGGAATTGCGCACGATGAGGTCGCTTTAGCCCTCCGTCGACATGCGACCAGTAAGATCAAGAGTCAAGCGGATCTTTTTCGTATTCGAACGCTTGGTTTTCGTGGTGAGGCCATGCCTTCCATTGCTTCTGTCAGTATTCTAACCCTTCTAACGGCGCAAGAAGGAGCTGCCCACGGGACCAAATTGGTCGCAAAGGGTGGTGAAATTGAGGAATTGGAGCCAGCGACAAGCCCTGTCGGAACCAAGATCACAGTGGAAGATCTTTTTTTTAATACACCTGCTCGTCTCAAGTATTTAAAGAGCCAGCAGGCAGAGCTATCCCATATCGTGGATATTCTCAATCGCTTGAGCTTGGCCCATCCTGAGATTGCCTTTACCTTGATCAATGATGGAAAAGAAATGACCAAAACAGCGGGGACTGGCAATCTCCGGCAAGCGATTGCAGGTGTCTATGGCCTGGCGTCTGCTAAGAAGATGGTGGCCATTGAAAATCGCGACCTAGATTTTGAAGTGACGGGCTTTGTGTCTTTGCCTGAATTGACTCGTGCCAATCGCAATTACATCAGTCTCTTTATCAACGGCCGTTACATCAAGAATTTCTTGCTCAATCGAGCTATTTTAGACGGCTACGGCAGTAAACTCATGGTGGGTCGCTTTCCACTCGCGATCATTAATATCCAGATCGACCCTTACTTAGCGGATGTTAACGTTCACCCTACCAAGCAAGAGGTTCGTATTTCCAAAGAACGAGAACTGATGGCCTTGATCTCCCAGGCTATTGCGAACGCTTTGAAAGAGCAGGACCTGATTCCGGATGCTCTAGAAAATCTAGCCAAGTCGACCATTCGCCGAACAGAAAAGCCAGTACAGACAACCCTGCCTTTAAAAGAAAACCGCCTCTATTATGACCGAGAGAGCCAAGATTTCAAGCTTCGACCAGAAGTGGCAGATCCTCAACGGCCTCTAGCAGATGAGACTGCTACTGAAGCTAGAATCCAAGAAAACCCAGTAGAAAAACCAACAAGCGCGATCAAGTTTGCGGAAAGAAAGACTGTGGTTTATGATGAACTGGATCATCCAGAGTTGGATCTGGCTAGTCTAGACAAGGCCTATGATAAGTTGGATGGGGAAGAACATTCGACCTTCCCAGAGTTGGAATATTTTGGTCAGATGCATGGAACCTATCTCTTTGCCCAAGGAAATGAGGGCCTATATATCATTGACCAGCACGCGGCCCAAGAGCGGGTCAAATACGAAGAATACCGGGAGAGTATCGGGGACGTAGACGGCAGTCAGCAACAGTTGCTGGTGCCTTATATCTTTGAGTTTCCTACAGACGATCTGATCCGCCTGCAACAGCGTAAGCACCTCCTAGAAGAAGTGGGCGTCTACTTAGAAGAATACGGAGCCAACCAGTTGATCTTACGGGAGCATCCGATCTGGATGAAGGAGGAAGAGATCGAGTCGGGTATCTATGAGATGTGTGACATGCTCCTCTTGACCAAGGAAGTGTCCATCAAGAAATACCGAGCTGAGTTGGCTATCATGATGTCCTGCAAACGCTCTATCAAGGCCAACCATACACTGGACGATTACTCTGCACGCGACCTGATCTATCAACTATCCCAATGTGACAACCCTTATAACTGCCCCCACGGCCGTCCCGTCTTGGTTAACTTTACCAAGTCAGATATGGAAAAGATGTTCCGACGCATTCAGGAAAATCACACCAGTCTGCGGGAATTGGGCAAGTATTAAACAAACAATAAAGGAATCTTATGTACGAATACATTAAAGGAATTTTAACGAAAATCACTGCTAAATACATTGTGGTAGAAACAGCTGGAATCGGCTATCTCTTGCATGTGGCCAATCCCTATGCCTACTCTGGCAAAATGAATCAAGAGGTGCAAGTCTACCTGCACCAAGTGGTCCGTGAAGACGCTCACCTTCTCTATGGCTTTGCGACAGAGGAAGAGAAACAGCTCTTTTTAAACTTGATCTCAGTCTCTGGGATTGGACCTGTCTCAGCTCTGGCTATCATTGCTGCGGATGACAATGCAGGCCTTGTCCAAGCCATCGAAAGCAAGAACATCACTTACTTGACCAAGTTTCCGAAGATCGGCAAGAAAACAGCCCAACAGATGGTCTTGGACCTAGAAGGTAAGATCAATCTTGATCTAGAGGATGCACCGGCTCAGTCCAAAGCCAAAGTTGCAGAAGAAAACCAAGCCTTGGAAGAAGCCATGGAAGCCATGTTGGCATTGGGCTACAAGGCAACGGAACTTAAGAAAATCAAGAAATTCTTTGAAGGCACGACCGATACAGCAGAGAACTATATCAAGTCAGCCCTTAAGATGTTGGTAAAATAGGAGAAATCTATGCCAAAACGTTGTGGCTGGGTTAAAATGAACAACCCGCTCTATGTAGCCTACCATGATGAGGAGTGGGGGCGTCCCCTCCATGATGACCAGGCGCTTTTTGAGTTACTCTGTATGGAGACGTATCAGGCGGGCCTTTCTTGGGAGACGGTGCTCAATAAACGACAGGCTTTCCGAGAGGCTTTTCATGGTTACCACCTTCAAGCTGTTGCAGAGATGTCGGATGAGGAGTTGGAAACTTTGTTAGACAATCCAGCCATCATCCGAAATCGTGCTAAGATCTTTGCGACACGGGCCAACGCCCAGGCCTTTCTACAAGTCCAGGAAGAATTTGGATCGTTTGATGCTTATCTTTGGTCTTTTGTCGATGGGAAAACCATCGTCAATGATGTTTCAGATTACCGGCAGGCTCCAGCGAAGACAGCTCTTTCTGAGAAGCTAGCCAAGGACCTCAAAAAACGTGGTTTTAAGTTCACAGGACCAGTCGCAGTTTTATCCTACCTACAAGCAGCAGGCCTGGTCAATGACCATGAGAATGATTGTGAATGGAAAAGTGGAAATAAGTGACGTTAGATGTCTAGAACATCTGAGAATATAGAAAAAAAGCTGAGAAATTCCTCCCAGCTTTATTTGTTATAGTCAAAGCGAATGACTTGCTCCGTTGCATCTACATGGGCATGGACTCCGAAGGGGACAATTGCTCTTGGAGTTGCGTGTCCGACATTCAGATTATAGACAATCGGGATATTGCTATCAATGATATTCAATAGTGCCTCTTTATAGTCGTCATAAAAAGTTTCATCCATAGGTTTTCCGACCAAGAGTCCACTGATGACCGCGAATATGCCAGTGTCCTTCAAAGTCCGCAACATCTTTTTGAAGTCGTCAGGTTCAGGCTTTTCTTCGCTGGTTTCTAGCAAGAGGATTTTTCCTTCCCAGTCTGACAAGTCAGGGAAAAGTTTGTATTTTTGGCAGAGGTCCGTGCTATCTGCGTGTAGAGAGTTGTCAAAAATATCATAGAGAGACTCAAGACAACCACCGAGGATTTCTCCCTCAAACTGAGCATTGCCTTGTAACAAGTCAAAACCTGTATTTGCATGGCTGACACGAGGTGTTCCCAAGGCTTTGGGACTAAAATCAGTCCGTTCCTCGTACCAAACGTTACTAGGGCGAATTTCTGAGATTTTTCCAGTCTCAATCAATTCTTTAAAGTAGTGGCGGCTATATGGCAACATTTCTTTGTCTAACTCACAAATGTCTGCTAGAAATGATTGGCCGTAAAAAGTCTTGATTCCTAGTTTATGCAACATGAGATGGTTCATGGTCGTATCCGAGAAGCCAAGAAAAATCTTTTGCTTGATAACCTTTTGTAGTTGGTCATTTTCAAAAAGATAGGGCAATAAACGATAGGTATCGTTTCCACCGATGGCGCATAGGATCATGTCGATACTATCATCAGAAAAGGCCTGAATCAAATCCTCTGCACGAGCTTCGGGATGTTCTTTGATAAAGTCTAAGCCTTTTAGTGAATGAGGTAAAAAGATAGGGTTGAGTCCCAGGTCTTTGAGTCGTTGGACCCCCAAGTCCACTTCGTGCTTGACAAAGTCCTCTCCGATAACCCCACTAGATAAACTTACGATACCAATAGTAGAAACCATATATTATCCTCCTAGAAAAAATTGATGCTATTGTATCACAAAAGATGAGGGGAAACAACAAGAAATAGAGTCAGAAGAAGGCTTTTAGATCAAGAAAGTAGTAAAAAGTAACCACTCGATATGGTTGCTTCAGAATAGAGATAAGCTCTATCCACAATAGAAAATAGCCCTTTTAGAAGTTGTTACCACGTAGTTAAATCTCTTAGGAATGCTGATGAAATGGAATTTATAAGAGTTTTTTACTTTATACTCTAAAAGAAAAAGATTGAAGAAAGTTGTCCAAAATGGACTTTATCTTCAATCTGTTTTTTAAATAATTTAGGAAATTGTGTTAAAATGAAATGAAAATTACGAATAGTATAAGTGGGAGGCACCATGAAGGCGGAAATTATTGCAGTTGGAACAGAAATTCTAACAGGACAAATTGTGAACACCAATGCTCAATTCTTGTCTGAAAAATTAGCTAGTTTAGGGATTGATGTCTATTATCATGTGGCGGTAGGAGACAATGAAGGTCGTCTTTTCTCGACCATTGAGACAGCTTCAAAACGCAGTGATTTGGTGATTTTATGTGGTGGACTTGGGCCAACAGAGGATGATTTGACCAAGCAAACCCTTGCTAAGTTTTTAGGGAAAGAACTGGTTTTTGATCCAACAGCGCTTGCCAAACTCGACACCTTCTTTGCGAGTCGCCCTGATTATGTCCGGACGCCCAATAATGAGCGACAAGCACAAATGATTGCCGGATCAATCCCCCTTCAAAACCGTACAGGTCTCGCGGTTGGAGGTTTGATTGAAGTCGACGGCGTGACCTATGTCGTTCTACCTGGTCCACCAAGTGAGTTAAAACCCATGGTCAATGAACAATTGGTGCCTCATTTGACGACAGGGGAGCAGCTCTTTTCTAGAGTCTTGCGCTTCTTTGGAATAGGGGAAAGCCAGCTGGTTACGATCCTAGCAGATATCATTGAAAAGCAGAGTGATCCGACGGTGGCCCCTTATGCCAAGACGGGAGAAGTAACCTTGCGTCTATCTACAAAGGCGAAGGATCAAGCTTCAGCGGATGCTAAGCTCGATGTCTTAGAAAAGGAAATCTTATCACGTCACACGCTGGACCATCAACCCTTGCAAGAGTTGTTTTATGGTTATGGGGATGACAATTCGATGGCCAAGGTTGCCTTTGATCTCTTGAAACGGACTGGTAAGACCATTACAGCTGCAGAAAGCCTGACGGCTGGCCTCTTTCAAGCGACTTTGGCAGATTTTTCAGGGGCGTCCAGCATCTTCGCGGGTGGTTTTGTCACCTATAGTCTGGAAGAAAAAAGCAAGATGTTGTCTATTCCAGCTCAAGAGTTGGAGCAACATGGAGTTGTGTCTCATTTTACAGCACAAGCCATGGCTTCACAGGCCCGTAAGTTAACAGGATCCGATTATGGTGTTAGCCTAACCGGAGTTGCGGGGCCAGATAGTCTGGAAGGGCATCCAGCAGGGACCGTCTTTATCGGACTTGCGACTCCAAATGGAGTGGATAGTGTCCAAGTCAATATCGCCGGACGTAGCCGGGCGGATGTCCGCGAAATTGCAGTTCTTCATGCCTTTAATTTGGTACGCTTGGCTGTATTAAATGGTGAAAATTTGGTATAATGAAGCTTGTGCCAAATGGAAGAATAATTCTAAAAATGGATAGAAAATGTGCCTTCAAAGGACGGAAATCGTTGGTGAGTGGAGTGCATTTCCTGTATAGCAAAAAATAGGAGAAAAGAATGGCGAAAAAACAGAAAAAATTAGATGATATCTCTAAGAAATTTGGAGATGAGCGTGAAAAAGCGCTCAATGATGCCCTGAAGTTGATCGAAAAGGATTTTGGTAAGGGATCGATCATGCGTCTGGGCGAACGTGCAGAGCAAAAAGTACAAGTCATGAGCTCTGGTTCCTTGGCGCTTGATATTGCCTTGGGTGCTGGTGGTTATCCAAAAGGTCGGATCATCGAAATCTATGGTCCAGAATCATCTGGTAAAACAACCGTTGCCCTCCATGCAGTAGCGCAAGCACAGAAAGAAGGAGGCATTGCTGCCTTTATCGATGCCGAGCATGCCTTGGATCCATCTTATGCAGCAGCTCTCGGAGTCAATATCGACGAACTTCTCTTGTCTCAACCAGACTCAGGGGAACAAGGACTTGAAATTGCTGGTAAATTGATCGACTCTGGTGCGGTTGATTTGGTAGTTGTCGACTCTGTTGCGGCCTTGGTACCTCGTGCGGAAATCGATGGAGATATCGGGGATAGCCACGTTGGTTTGCAAGCGCGGATGATGAGCCAAGCGATGCGTAAACTCGGAGCTTCGATCAATAAGACGAAGACCATTGCCATCTTTATCAACCAATTGCGTGAAAAAGTTGGGGTCATGTTTGGGAACCCTGAAACCACACCTGGTGGTCGTGCCCTTAAATTCTATGCTTCGGTTCGTTTAGATGTCCGTGGAAATACTCAAATCAAGGGTACTGGGGACCAAAAAGATACCAACGTTGGTAAGGAAACTAAGATCAAGGTTGTAAAGAACAAGGTAGCTCCACCGTTTAAAGAAGCCATGGTTGAAATCATGTACGGGGAAGGAATTTCACGTACGGGTGAATTGGTTAAAATTGCAACAGATTTGGATATCATTCAAAAAGCGGGTGCGTGGTACTCATATAATGGCGAAAAAATTGGTCAAGGATCTGAAAATGCTAAGAAATTCTTGGCTGACCACCCAGAAATTTTTGACGAAATCGACCACAAGGTTCGGGTACATTTTGGTTTGATCGAAGAAGACGAAGCGGTGAAAAGCCTTGATAAAACTGAAGAAGCAGCTCCTGTCGTAGAAGAAGTAACTCTGGATTTAGATGACGCGATTGAAATTGAAGATTAATTTTTTTCAAAATAGGTCGCTAGACTGATGGTTTTTGTGTTATAATTTAATACGATAGTATTATCGTGTAGCGAAAGGAGTGCATGCATGATTAAAATTTATACAGTGTCAAGTTGCACCAGCTGTAAAAAAGCAAAGACTTGGCTCAACGCTCACCAGCTAACTTATAAAGAACAAAACCTCGGTAAGGAAGGAATCACCAAAGAAGAATTGTTGGATATCCTTACAAAGACTGAAAATGGAGTGGCAAGTATTGTCTCTTCAAAAAATCGATACGCTAAAAATCTAGGAGTGGACATCGAAGACTTGAGTGTCAATGAAGTCATTGACATCATCATGGAAACACCTCGTATTCTTAAAAGTCCGATCTTAGTAGATGACAAACGTCTCCAAGTGGGCTACAAAGAAGATGATATTCGTGCTTTTTTGCCACGATCTGTTCGAAATGTAGAAAATGCGGAAGCACGGATGCGTGCTGCACTTTAAAGCGATTGAAATCAGAAACGGTTTGTTTCTGATTTTTTCTTGTTCAAAATAGAAATGGATAGCAGTTTACTGCGCCAATTTACGAAATCTATGATACAATATTTTAGAAAACAATAACTAGTAAGGAATGAAAAATGAAAAGAAAAATCTTCTTATTGGGTGCACTTGCCTTGTGTTTGACAGGATGTGGTCAAAAAAAGCAAGTGAAAACGCCAACCTCAAGTGAGCAAAAAGCAATCAAAGCGAAAGCAGAACAGCTACAAAAGGATAATAAGAGTATCTTACAAAAAGCTGAAGAAAATCAAGTAATTACAAGAACCTTTGTCTTTCCAAAGGATGATAAGGGCACACAACAGACGCAAATTGTCACCTATGTGGGGAATACCTTTAAAAAATTAGAGACCGTCAATGTGACGGCAACTGATGAGGAACTGAAAAAAGGGATCCAACAGGTTGGAGTCGAAGAAGCGCAAAAGCAATTGAGAGAATCTTTTACCAAGGATGATGCCTTTAAGGAAGCATTGACAGTTCCTGGCTTCACAGCTGATTTGACCTTGGAAAATGAGAATGAATACAAGGTGACCATCACCTATGACTTTGAAGCAATGGATGTGAAGAAGGCTGAAGGTATGACCTACTTCAAAAACAATCACTTGCCGGAGTTGTTGAAGCTGACACCGAGCCAATTTGCGGACAACCTCATCAATGCTGGAGCGAGTGAGCAAAAATAAAAAACAGTTTAGTTGAAAAAGCTCAAAAATGCTTGAAAAAGCCGTAAAATCAAGGACTTGACCGTTGTGGAAAACTCTTGATTATGGTATAATAGTAATATTCTAAGGAAAGAGGGTGTTCTTGTGGGATTTACAGATGAAACAGTACGTTTTAATCTTGATGATTCAAATCGTAAGGAAATTAGCGAGACCTTGAAAGATGTATACTTATCACTGGATGAAAAAGGCTACAATCCAATTAATCAAATCGTAGGATACGTACTCAGTGGTGATCCTGCCTATGTACCTCGTTATAATAATGCACGGAACCAAATTCGTAAATATGAACGAGATGAAATCGTTGAAGAATTGGTACGTTATTATTTGAAAGGGCAAGGAATAGACCTCTAATGAGAATTATGGGATTGGATGTTGGTTCAAAGACAGTTGGGGTTGCTGTGAGTGATCCTCTCGGTTTTACAGCTCAGGGTCTTGAAATCATCCAAATCGATGAAGACAAAAAAGAATTCGGTTTGGAGCGCTTAGCCGAATTAGTGGCTCAATACAAGGTGGACCGTTTTGTTGTGGGTTTGCCGAAAAACATGAACAACACCAGCGGACCGCGTGTGGAAGCCAGTCAGGCTTATGGCACGATGATTGCTGAAAAGTTTGGGTTGCCAGTCGACTATCAAGATGAACGGTTGACAACAGTTGCTGCAGAGCGGATGTTGATTGAGCAAGCAGATATTAGCCGTAGCAAACGCAAAAAAGTTATTGATAAGTTAGCGGCGCAGCTCATTTTACAAAATTATTTAGATCGTAATTTTTAGAAAGAAAACGAGGAAGAATAGTATGGCACATGATCATAACCACGACCATGAAGAACGTGAATTAATCACATTGGTGGATGAACAAGGAAATGAAACCTTGTTTGAAATTCTTTTGACCATCGATGGCAAAGAAGAATTTGGAAAGAACTATGTCCTTTTGATCCCTGCAAATGCAGAGGAAGATGAAAATGGCGAAGTTGAAATCCAAGCATATTCATTTACAGAAAACGAAGACGGAACAGAAGGTGACCTTCAACCAATCCCAGAAGACTCAGATGCAGAATGGGACATGATCGAAGAAGTCTTCAACAGCTTTATGGAGGAGTAAAAACGTCCGGGGGACGTTTTTAGCCCAGCTCCTTGAAATACGAGAGAGCTGGTAAGTCTGGGAGACTGTATCAGCCCAACTCCAAGAAATTGGAAAGAGTTGGTAAGCCCGGGGACTTGCTGTAAAAATGAGAAAGAAATAACTACAAAAGAAAGGAGCGCAAACGTCAGAAGAGGTTTTGTCGCTTTTTTCTTTTAGGAGGAAGATGTGAATAAGATTGAGCAATGGATGAATAGTCGGATCGGTCTGAATTTTCGATCGGGACTGGATCGTATGGAGCAGGCAGTGAGCCTTTTAGGGAGGCCGGATAAGGCTTATCCGATTCTTCATGTGACAGGAACCAATGGGAAGGGATCCACAATCGCCTTTCTGCGTCAATTGTTGATGGCTCACGAAAAGAAAGTTGGGACCTTTACCTCTCCTCATATGATCAGTATCCATGATCGGATTTGTATTGGGGATCAGCCGATTTCAGATGAAGATTTTACTCGGATTGGTCAAGAAGTCCAACAAATGGAGCAGACCTTGCTTCAAACCCAGGACCAACTCTCTTATTTTGAGATTATCTGTCTCATGGCCCTTTTGTATTTTAAGGAACAAGGAGTGGATGTGGTCCTGTTGGAAGTCGGTATCGGTGGACTTCTAGATACCACCAATGTAGTGACAGGAGAGATCGCAGTGATCACTTCGATTGGCCTTGATCACCAAGAAACGCTGGGAGGGACTGTTGCCGCAATTGCTCAGCAAAAGGCAGGAATCTTTAAGAAGGGCAAGAAAGCTGTAGTGGGACCCTTATCCGATGAAGCTGCAGCTGTTTGTCAAGAAAAAGCGAAGGAATTAGCTGTGGATCTCCACGCCTTCGAGAAAGATTTTGGCTTAGAGCAGGATCATTTTTGGAATGAAAGCGTGGAACTTGTCTTGCCATCTCTGGGCTTGAAGGGTGATTACCAACGGGAAAATGCTACAGTGGCTTTGGAGGCCTTTTTCCTCTACATGGAGGGTCTAGATCAAGAAGTGGATATGGATCAGGTCAAACTGGCCTTACAAGAGACGCGGTGGCCGGGACGTCTAGAGTTGTTTGGCGACCAGTTGTATTTGGATGGCGCCCATAATCCTCACGCCATGCTGCGCTTGATCGAGTTTGCCAATAGCTTAGCAGGAAAACGCGTGAAGATTTTATTTGGAGCCCTTAAGCGAAAAGATTATAGCGGGATGCTCGAAACGCTTCAAACAGGTTTGCCAGAAGCTGAATTGATTTTGACGACCTTCCATTACGGAGAAGTGGTGGCACAAGGAGACCGACAAGACCTGCCCTATGTAGCTGACTACAAGGCCTATATCAAAGAATTTATGGATCAGAGTCGTCCAGATGAAGTCTTATTTGTCACAGGATCCTTGTATTTTATTGCGGAGGTAAGGGCATTTTTATTAGAGGGGTAAACAATTGACCTAAAGACTTTCTTGGCGTATACTGGTGGTAGATAGTGTACGGTTATAGCGAAAGGAGTCGATCTAAATGAAAAAAATCATGTTTATAATGACCTTGGTGGTAGCCCTTTTTCTGACTGCTTGTAGCCAGCAAGAAAAAGCAACACAGACTTCGAGCAAACAGACGTCTGCTTCATCACAGACTGTGACTTCAGCGAGTGAAGAACAGAAAGAAGGAGTGTCCATAGATGGCAGTTATCGAGGACAGGACGAGGAAAATATGATTCTCTTAGTTGTGGCGGGACAAAAAGGCACGTTTACGGTGCAAGATACTGATGGAGAAGAAGAGACCAAAGAGGTCAGTATTGATCCGGTCAATCAATCCATGCGTATCGGGGATGAGCCTTATCGCTATCGGATCGAAGGGGATCAGTTATCGCTAGAAGATCTGGAGCAAGCAGAGGATGATCAAGGGATTATTGTTTTGACCAAGCAATAAGGGACGAAACAAGAGAGAGTGGGACAGAAATCGGTAATTCGTTAGAATTCGATTTCGTCGTCCCACCTCCGCACAGTTGAGTAGGGCTGTAAAAGCTGATGAAATCAGCGTAGTAGAGCCCACTCAACCACTGCGTC
>NZ_JAQFJJ010000007.1:0-115765 GCF_030440005.1 Streptococcus sp. SP1 | reverse complement strand
CGCAGTGGTTGAGTGGGCTCTACTACGCTGATTTCATCAGCTTTTACAGCCCTACTCAACTGTGCGGAGGTGGGACGACGAAATCGAATTCTAACGAATTACCGATTTCTGTCCCACTCTCTTTTTATTGTCTTAATTGTGAAAATACTTCCCCAATTTTCCCTTCAATGACCAGGTCTGCTTGCTTGTCTTGTGGGATACTGGTTTTATTGATGACAACCAGCTTCTTCCCTTGGAAATACTGGATCAAGCTGGCTGCTGGGTAGACCACAAGGGAGGTACCGCCGATAATCAGGAGATCAGCCTCTTGGATGGCTTGGGCTGCTTGGCTAAAGACGTCCATATCAAGGGACTCCTCGTAGAGGGTCACATCAGGCTTGACCACCTTGCCACAGTCCAGGCAATGGGGAACCGGGCCTTCCAAAGCTAGAAAGGCCTCCAAATCATAAAATCGCTGGCAACCCGTACAGTAATTGCGGTCGGCACTGCCATGGAGTTTCAAGACCCTTTTTGACCCAGCCATTTCATGGAGACTATCGATATTTTGTGTCACCACTGCCTTGAGCTTACTGGTCTCCTCAAGCCGAGCCAGATAGCGATGGGCAGCATTGGGCTTGGCATCTGGGTAGAGCAAGTACTTCTTGTAAAAGTCGAAAAAGTCCTCTGGATAGCGCTCAAACATGGTATGGGAGACCAATTGCTCGGCTGTCAAATGCCGCCCTACCTGAACACTATAGACACCGTCTGAGCTTCGAAAATCTGGAATATTTGACTCCGTGGAAACTCCTGCTCCTCCGAAAAACACGATCCGTTGACTCTGATCAATCATCGCCTGTAATTGAGCAATCTTATCCATCTACTTCTCCTTTAGTAGCTCTTCCATGACAGCATTGGCCTGATCAAAATAGAAGTTAACTTGATCATAATGGATGCCTGTGTAGCTCGCTAGGTCAATCAAATTCTTCATAAAATCCTGAGAAGAGAAACCCGTTGTCCGATGGAGCTCTTCTTCATCAAAGGGCTTGATCAAGTGGGCCAGGGGGTTGCGAACTGATTTTTCTAACTCCCGCAATTGTTGGGCCGCAACTTTGACGCTATCTGGCAAGTCCAACTGCACAATCAACTCCGTCAAACTGGATGAATTGACCACACTTTCGCTGTGAAATTGCTGCAGGATAGGATTGTCTGACGCATGCAGGCTCTCAAATTTCCAACGGTCATAACTGGATTCTTTGGAGTTATGGATATAGTTGGTAATATCAGGAATTTTCAACTGAATCAATCGCATAAAGATCCGATAGATGGCTGGGCTAACGGCACGAACAAAGTCAATAATCTGCTCATTTCGCAACTTCGCCTCTAAGTCATAGAGGTAGTTGGCCAACAGCTCATCTTCTGGATCTTCATGCCAAAAAAGTTGAAACCCAGTCGCTTCTAGCAACTCGGTTCTCAACTTTTGATTCATGACGGGTTGGATATTAAGCTCTCGACGCTCCGCCATTAACTGGAGTAAGCTCACCAACAAATCCGGTACTTCTTCCTGCTGCTTGATAGAGCGCAGAGCCCGACTGTAGTGATAATTTTGGAGATCGTAGAGCCATTCATCATGAAGGAATTTTGCCATTAGTCTGCAATCAAGGTCTCAAGACCAACTTTCATCATGTCAGTGAAAGTGTTTTGACGTTCTTCAGCTGTAGTGTCTTCATCTGGATTGACCAAACTGTCTGAAATCGTCATGATAGCAAGGGCATCTACATGGTGTTGAGCAGCAAGATAGTAAAGAGCTGCTGCTTCCATTTCTACAGCTTTCACACCCCATTTACCAAGCTCGATGTTCTTTTCACCATAGTTTGAATAGAAGACATCTGATGACAAGACATTGCCGACGTGAGTCGTCATACCAAGGTCTTTGGCAATGTGGTAAGCTTTGTCTAAAAGATCAAAGCTAGCGATTTGTGGGAAATCGTATTGAGGCCAGTCGTTGCGGATGATGTTTGAGTTGGTTGCGGCAGCTTGTGCCAAGACCAATTCACGAACATGCACATCCTCGTTCAATGAACCAGCAGTACCCACACGAATCAATTTCTTCACGCCGTAGTCGACAATCAACTCACGCGCATAGATAGAGATCGATGGCATCCCCATCCCAGTACCCATGACAGATACACGATGACCTTTATAAGTACCTGTGTAACCAAACATGTTCCGGACTTCGTTGAAGCAAACAGCGTCTTCAAGGAAGTTTTCAGCAATAAATTTCGCACGAAGAGGATCCCCAGGAAGAAGAATTTTATCAGCAATTTCACCATGCTTAGCAGCAATATGGATAGACATAGTTTATGATACAAAGAGCGACCAGAAAGCGACTGAAAATTAGGAATCTGACGAGAAATCCTGATTTCTCAGTCAGATTATCTATTTTCCGAGCTTTCCGCTCGTGTTCAAATCAGAACACATGCTCTACCTTTCTTTTTTATTTTTTTAGAATAGGCGTTAAAGAGGCAAAGTAAAAATAGGAAACTGACGACGCATCGCAGATGCTAGACAGTTTATCTTTTTTACACAGTTCTCCGCCCGTATTCAGTTCAGAGAATACGGTTAACCCATCCTTTCTTTTTTAATTGAGTGATTTGAAAAGCTTTCCGCTCGTGTTCAAATCAGAACACATGCTCTACCTTTCTATAAGATACCAAGCCCGTAAAAAGCACAGTGAAAATAGGGGATGGACGCAGCAAGTACTGGACTTGCAAGTCCATCGATCTTTTTCACACAGCTTTTAGGGCGGGGTCAATTGTAAGTTAGTTTTGAAAGTTAAGGCGATTCCGGGTTCAGTTTCAAACCCGAACTCCCTTTCCTTTCTTTTTTATTTAATTTGTTAATGAGTCCAAAAACGCAAAGAGTTTGGCATTCATTTCTCGATAATCGTAAGCACGAATGGCTTCAGGTTTTTGAACAAAGGTCAGGTTTTGGCTTTGATCTTCCAAAACAGCTTCACCGTCTGCAGCAATCAAGAGATCGACTGCTTCTGGATCAAATTCCAAGTGGGCTTGGAAGGCATAGTGTTTAGGACTGAAGCGAATCATCTGACGTGGACACCCTTGACTAGTCGCAAGAACGACAGCATCCTCTGTCAATCCTGGCATATCGCCATGCCAGTGACCAGTTTCAAGAGTTTCTCCAAATTCACCGACATGCGGATCTTTGAGTCCTTCAGGCGTCAAGGTCACAGGAAAAATACCAATCTCACGTTCCGGACTGTGCTCATACTTCGCTCCATAGGCAACAGACAAGAGCTGGGCACCAAGACAGACCCCAACAATATAACGATCAGCCTTCATGGCCTTTTGAATCAGTTCGATCTCTGCCTGAGGATCGTAGTATGGAAAAGCTTCTCGATCTTCATCTGGCGATTGAGGACCTCCCATGACAATCAAAAAGTCGATCTCATCCACTGTCTCTGGTAAGGCTTCATTCTCATAGACTTTGGTCGTGGTCACTTGATGGCCACGCTCCTGTGCCCATTTTAGATAAGCGCCCGGCACTTCAAAAGTTTCATGCAGTACAAAATGTACCTTCATCATTTCTTCTCCCATCTCTTTCGAATCACATAAGACAGACCAGCCGCAAGCACAAGCGGGATAGTCAAATTCCAAGCTTGGCCTGTAAATCCAAGGCTCAGGGCAATGGCTGTCAGAGGAGCTTCTAGGATCGTACCTAAAAAGACTGTCGCTCCAAGTAGCATCCCTAGAGCAGGATCTAAATGAATGCCAACAACTGTCATCAATAAAGTCACTAAGTAGCCAGACCCTATTCCTAAGGCAAATGATGGCGTCAAGGTTCCCCCATAGGCACCATTACGCAAGAGGAGATAAACTATAAGTCCCTTCACTGCTAGAGTCAGTGGAAGATAGGGAATCGACTGGCTAGACAAGAGGGCTTGCGCTAGTACCTGTCCATTTCCCATAAAGATAGGGAAAAAGGCTACTAGACTCCCCAGCACTAGAAAGGCTAGAGGAAGAGCCCAAAGAATCGTCCCATCCTTCCGCCGTTTGTGACTAGCCTGCTTGGCGAGGAAAGCAAAGACCAGAGCCAAGGGAGTGACCAAGAAAGCAATCACAATAGCCTGTAAGAAACTGCTAGCCGACCATGAAACTGCAGACAGGTGATAAATGGCCTCCTGACCAACGATGGACTGAGCGACCCAGGTGGCCAGATAAGTGCTGGTCAAAACCAGTAGAAGGTTCTGCCAACCGTAGGCGAGTCCTAAGGTCTCAAAGACGAACAAGCTACTGGCAAAAGGGACCTGATAGACCGCAGCCAAACCAGCTCCAGCACCACAGGCGATCAAGACTTTTCGTTCTTTGAGAGCTAGTGAAAATCCCTTCGCCAAGCGACCAGCTAGAAGAGCCCCGACCTCACGTGGGGCTCCTTCTTTTCCGACCGATGCGCCTGCTCCGACAATCGCCACCTGCATCCCTGCATGAAGGAGGTGGGCGAAGGGCGCTGGATCCCTGTCTCCAGCTAAGTCAATTTGCTGGCGAATAGACAGGATCTTATAACGCTTTTGCAGGACATACCAGAAGCCAGCTGCCAAGCACCCAGTCACACACAAGACCAGAAACCTACGGAGGCCTCCAGCTTCTTGAAATTGCTGGAGTAAATCCGACGTATCCTGGCCAAAGGCCAGCCCTTGCACCCCTTCTAGTAGATAATGGCAGGCAATTCCGACCAGACCTGTTCCTATTCCCAAGGATAAAGTAGCTAGAAGTAACCTCAGTCCGTAGGGTAGCCTTTGGAGTCGTACTTTCATTGGATTAGAGTTCAGCAAGAATCGCTTTCAGCAATTCTTTGAAGTCGCCTTTGACGCGCTCTGTCACTTCTACTACTTCTTCGTGGTTAAGCTCTTCTTGGAAACCAGCCGCAAAGTTAGTAATACATGAAATACCAAGAACCTTCAAGCCAGAATGCGCTGCAACGATGACTTCAGGAACGGTTGACATTCCGACAGCATCTGCGCCAAGTGTCTTATATGCACGGATTTCAGCTGGAGTTTCGTAGGTAGGACCAGTCACACCGATATAAACCCCATCATCCAACTTGATACCCAATTTGTCAGCCACTTTATGAGCTGTCTCACGGTATTCAGGTGTGTAAGCTTTTGACATATCAGGGAAACGTGGACCAAAGTCATCCAAGTTTTCACCGATCAATGGGTTTTGACCAGTCATGTTGATGTGGTCTGTGATAGCCATCAAAGTACCAGGACCAAAGCCGATACCACCGGCAGCGTTGGTAACAAGAACCCCTTCACAGCCCAAAACTTTCATGACACGAACTGGGAAAGTCACCACTTCTAGTGGGTTTCCTTCGTAGAAGTGGAAACGTCCTTGAAGGGCCAAAACCTTGCGTCCAGCAAGATCACCATAAACCAATTTACCAGCATGGCCGACAACCGTTGAACGACCCCAGTTTGGAATTTCAGAGTAGTCTACTACGACTGGATTTTCGATTTCTTCAGCCAGTTCTCCAAGACCTGATCCAAGGATCAAGCCAAACTCAGGTGCTTCCATTCCTTTACCTTTCAAAAAAGCAGCTGTTTCATTGATTTTTGCTAATAATGTCATTGCATATTTCCTTTATGATTTCCTTAAAAATTGGCCAATTTTGTCAAATGTATTGGCATTGCGAATGGTAAACAGACGGTAATCCGGCATTTTGAGGACTTGTCTGTGGTAAGCGGTCTTTGTATAGGTCTCTTCTGAGTATTTGCCCCAGTAGATCCCAAGGCTTCCACGATGGATGATTTCATCACCGAGCGAAAAAGAGGAGACCAACTCCCAAACAGCATCCTGATCGAGGCCTTCTGTGTAAAAGAGAACATCCTTGCGAGCCAGATTCTCCTGCCACCAGGCTGGTAGAGCAGCGAGATCTTGCGCATAGTCCTCAGCTGAAAAGAGAGAAAAAGACTGGATAAAGGGATAGTGTTCACGAAAGAAATGTCCCAGCAAATCTACCAATTCTTCTTTAGAAGCAGCAGATTCAAAGAAGATATTGCCACTATTGATGTAGGTCTCTACCCCATCCAGCCCGATCGTTTGGAGCTTCTCTCGAAGCTCTGCCATCACAACCTTGTTTTTCCCGCCAACATTGATCCCTCTTACGAGGAGAGCAAAACGTGTCATCTTAGTACAATTTGTCTAAGAAACTTTCGCCGATCATGGCTTTTTCAACACCAAAGTTCTCTGCAATCGTCGCAGAGATATCAGAGAAATGGCCGACTGGAATCACGCCATTGCCCTTGAAGGATGGGCTATAAGCCAAGAATGGAATGTATTCACGCGTATGGTCTGTACCAGCGTAAGTCGGGTCATTTCCGTGGTCTGCAGTGATCATCAAGAGGTCATCTTCACGCATAGCTGCAATGATTTCTGGCAAGCGTTGGTCAAATTCATGCAAGCAATCGCGATAGCCATGAGCATTGCGACGGTGACCGTAAAGAGCATCAAAGTCTACCAAGTTGGTAAATGAGAAGCCTTCTTGGAACTCAGGAAGTCCCATCGTCTTAATCAAGGTATCCATACCGTGGCTATTTGATTTGTTGTGGCCCATGTCGTGGTTAATTCCAGCACCATTGAAGATATCGTTGATCTTACCTACTGCATAGGTATCAATACCAGCTTCGTTCAACTTGTCCAAAACAGTTGGCGCAAATGGTGATACAGCTAAGTCACGACGGTTGGCTGTCCGTGTGAAGTTGCCTGGTTCCCCAACATAAGGACGAGCAATGATTCGACCAAGAAGAGCTGGACGTTCCAAAGTGATGGAACGAGCGTATTCACAGATACGGTACAACTCATCCAAAGGAATGATGTCTTCGTGAGCTGCGATTTGAAGCACAGGGTCTGCTGATGTATAAATGATCAACTCACCAGTTTCCATTTGACGTGGACCAAAGTCATCGATGACCGCTGTACCAGAATAAGGTTTGTTGGCCTCACGGATGACCTTACGTCCTGAGAATTCTTCAATTTTAGTCAAAATTTCTTCAGGGAAACCATTCCAGAAGGTATCAAAAGGTTCTGTAATGTTGAGCCCCATGATTTCCCAGTGACCAGTCATGGTGTCTTTCCCAAGAGAGACTTCTTGCAATTTTGTCGCATAGCCAGTTGGGTTACTTTCAGCTGGCACAGTCTTCAATGGTACTTCACGAGGAATATTTCCAAGACCGATTTTCGCCATGTTTGGTACATTCAAGCCGACGGTTTTAGAGATGTGGCCCAATGTATCAGATGCTCCATCTGGAACACCTGCATTGACAAAGTTATTGGCATCTGGTGCAGCACCGATCCCAACTGAATCCAGCACAACTAAGTGCATGCGTTTAAATTTCGACATATACTGCCTCTTTCCTTTATTAAACTAGCTATATTATACCAAATCCCTATAAGAAGAGAGCCGTGTTAGATCCGGCCCCTCTTTGGAGAAACCTATTTTTCAATGATGACAGGGCCATCTGGTGTCCCTACAATCACTTTTGAAATCATGTTCAAGAATAAACCGTGCTCTACAACCCCGACGGTGTGATCCAGTTCATTGGCTAGAGCTTGTGCATCCTCGATCACCTTGAGATCCAAGTCAATAATGAAGTTGCCTTGGTCGGTTACAAATCGTTGATCATCTGCGAGACGGAAAGCAGGATGGTAGCCCTTTTGCTCAAAGTGACGGAAAAGATTTTCAGCCCCGTATTGTACTACTTCCACTGGAAGTTTGAAAGCCCCAAGGGTTGCGACTTGTTTGGATTCATCCACGATCCAAATGCAGTCTTTAGAATTGGTTGCGACGATTTTTTCCATGAGGAGAGCACCACCGCCACCTTTGATCCCATTCAATTGAGGATCCACTTCATCTGCGCCATCCACTGTCACATCGACCACTTCGACATCGTCGATAGCCTTGAGCGTGATGCCTAAACTTTCAGCCTGATCATAGGTCACACTCGAAGTTGTGACAGCTGTGATCTGCAAGCCTTCTTCCTTGATGCGACGACCCAATTCAGCCACAAAATAATAAGCAGTTGACCCTGTACCGAGACCGACAATCATGCCGTCTTTGACAAACTCAGCCGCTTTAATTCCTACCTGTTCTTTTAGGTTTACCATCATAGACCTCCTTTTATATTCTATTACAGTATAGCATATTCTGAAAGAGATTTCACTAATTATTTGAAAACCTTTCCAGTTTTAGTTCTAAAAGCAAAACCTTGCCCGTCCGCTGACTTTACGATAGAATAGAGATGAATCTACAGGAAAAGAGAAATGACATGATTACTAAAGAATTTGATACCATTGCTGCCATCTCGACTCCTCTTGGTGAGGGGGCTATCGGGATCGTCCGCTTGAGCGGGACAGACAGCTTTGCCATCGCGCAAAAGATCTTCAAAGGGAAAGATTTGACCAGCGTGGCTAGCCACACGCTCAACTACGGCCATATCGTAGATCCAGACAAGAACGAGATCCTCGACGAAGTCATGATTGGAGCCATGCGCTCGCCGAAGACCTTCACCCGTGAGGACATCATCGAGATCAATACCCACGGTGGGATTGCGGTGACCAATGAAATCCTGCAGCTGGTCATCCGCGAAGGCGCTCGATTAGCTGAGCCTGGGGAATTTACCAAGCGGGCCTTCCTCAATGGGCGGGTCGATTTGACCCAGGCTGAGGCGGTCATGGAAATTATCCGAGCTAAGACCGACAAGGCTATGAACATCGCCGTTAAGCAACTAGACGGTTCCCTGTCTGACCTCATCAACAACACGCGCCAAGAAATCCTTAATACCCTGGCCCAGGTCGAAGTCAATATCGACTATCCTGAGTACGATGATGTCGAAGAAGCAACCACTGAGATCATCCGTGAAAAGACCAGTGAATTTGAAGCCCTCTTGACCAACCTCCTCAAGACTGCCCGTCGTGGTAAGATCTTGCGTGAAGGGATCTCTACTGCTATCATCGGTCGTCCAAACGTCGGCAAGTCGAGCCTCCTCAATAATCTTCTTCGCGAAGAAAAAGCCATCGTGACCGATATCGAAGGAACCACCCGTGACGTTATCGAGGAATACGTCAACATCAACGGCGTTCCCCTAAAACTAGTCGATACGGCTGGGATCCGTGAGACCGAAGACATCGTTGAGCAAATCGGTGTCGAACGGTCGAAAAAAGCCCTCAAGGAAGCTGATCTGGTTCTTCTGGTCCTCAATGCAAGCGAGCCTTTGACCGATCAAGACCGCCAACTCCTTGAGATCTCACAAGATAGCAACCGCATCATCCTTCTCAACAAGGTCGACCTCCCAGAGAAGATCGAAATCGACCAACTGCCGGAAGATCATATCAAGATTTCCGTTCTGAAAAACCAAAACATCGATCAAATCGAAGACCGGATCAATGCTCTTTTCTTCGAAAATGCTGGGCTGGTTGAGCAAGATGCGACTTATCTTTCTAATGCTCGTCACATCTCTCTCATCGCGAAAGCTGTTGAAAGCCTGCAAGCGGTCAACGAAGGCTTGGCCCTCGGTATGCCGGTAGACCTGCTTCAAGTCGACCTCACCCGCACCTGGGAAATCCTCGGAGAAATCACAGGGGATGCTGCTCCAGATGAGCTCATCACCCAACTCTTCAGCCAGTTCTGTCTTGGTAAATAACAAAAATGAGGCTGGGACAAAAGTCCTAGCCTCTCAATTATTTTTGGATTGTCGAGCAAGACGCAGTGGTTGAGTGGGCTCTACTACGCTGATTTCATCAGCTTTTACAGCCCTACTCAACTGTGCGGAGGTGGGACGACGAAATCGAATTCTAACGAATAACCGATTTCTGTCCCACTCTCATTCTTTTTTTGTTTTATTTTGCTTGTTCTAATCGCTCGACGGTTTGATAAGCTTGGTAGATTAGGAAGAGCCCACTAGCATTCAAGACTGGAATCGCAATAGGCAACTCGGTCACGATTTGTGAGAAAGGTGAATTGCCAACAAAATGGAGTCCAAACCCAGCTACTAAGTATCCCCAGCCTACTAGACGTAAATCCTTGCGTCCTCTGCTTGCTTGGACAATTAGGAAGAGCCCTAGCATAACAAGACCTGTGTAGACCCAGTGAGACATGGGAGCATTGGCCACACGACCAAGAATCCCTGACACCGTGTAAGAGAAACCTTCCGGCAGATCCTGACGGATATAGGCAAAGTCCTCCACGATCTGGAAACCAAGACCAGAGGCAATAGCCAAGAGGAAAATCGACTTGATGCGACGGACACTGAACAAATAGAGGACAAAGAAGATCGGAATCAACTTAAAGGGTTCCTCAAAGAGTGGCGCAGCAATGGCACTCTCGTACTGGTTCCAAAAGTCGCTATTTGGAGCGATCGCTTGAATCATGTCATGGAAATAGGTATTGGCAAAGCTAGACAACCAACCGGCAACAAAGCCCCCACCTAAAAAAGAAAAGAGAACCGGTACCCAAGACAACTTCCACTTCTTAGAAAAATGAAAGAGAGCCCAAACAGCAGGAAGCGCATAGACCAAAAGGATCAAGGTCGAAAGTCCCACAATCCCGTACTGGCTACCAGACATCCAGCCTTCCGTCAGCGACTGGGTCTCATAGGCCAGTCCAATCGCTAGCAAGAGTAAATAGAGAAACAAAATCGATTTGCGTTTCATAAAAGACCTTTCTATGGTGAAATGAAAAAGGCTGGAAGCCCAGTCTTTTCCGTGTAGTATCATTGTAACAGGATCAGCTCAAAAAAACAATAAACTGATCTCTCAAATCCAGCTCCTACTTCAATACGGCTAGGATCTGGCGAATCATGTCTGGATCCCCATCAGGCAATGTCACCGTTTCAGCATGGTCCAAGATCCCTTGGGTAAATTGCGTCATAAACTCCTCACTATTGAGTTCATCTGCAGACTGTTGCCAGTGGCTCGGTACAGGATAGATCGTCACTGTCCCATCACCGTTGGATGCGTAAGTGATATTTCCTTCAGCTGAATAAGAACCAAATAGATGACGCACATCTTTGGGATAATCAACTCCCAAGCCACCATTATAAATCTTTGTTCCAGCTGCACTATTGAAATATTTAATTCTGATGGCACGTTCTTGATCACATAAGCCCAGACACGCGCAGCTTCGACCTGAGCATCGGTGTAGCCTGGATAATCATTCTGATCCGCCTTCTTCGAAGATTTAACCTCGCTATCCGATCGAGCATTCCACTTCTTGGCCTTACTGGTCTTTGTCGTACTACTGCTATCGTCTGTATCTACTTGCTCCCGATCTTTCGGTTGCTCTTTCTTGCGATAGTAGAAATTGTCATCATCGCCATAAGCTGGTGACTGACCAGCCCAGATCCGATCCTTGGACTTATCCGAAGCATCGTCTTTGCCCGCTTTCTGACCTTTTGGAAGAAGCAAAAGACCGTAGCCTCCAACACCCGACTTAGCACTAACCGTCATCTCAGCAATCTGGTCCTTCTGCTTAAAGCTCGATGCATCAAGCTCAACATCCTCGCTGACCAAGCCTTTGTCATCAAAGACCAGCTCATTGCCACGACCATCGATCCAAGTCCCCTTGATACTCGAGTAGTCCTTAGCCTTAATAGTTTTCAAATCCATACCAGACTGTTTCTTTTCCGAAGTGCTTGTCTGCTTGGTATCCGAACTCTTAGGTGTCACCGTTCTCTGAGGACGACCACACGAAGCCAATACCAGAGCAGAAAGCACAATTACCAAACCTTTTTTCATATCAATCTCCCTTCACATACCTACTATTTTAGAAAAATAAGAAAGGAGAGTCAAAGAAAAAGTGAAAGGGAAGAATTTATAATTGTGATAAGAAAAAAATATGTTAGTTATATAATTGCTTAAATTTCGAGAGTCCTCAAACCACCATTTTGTAACGTATGGTGAAGCAAGAAAAGAGGATGGCTATAGGGTCCTATCGCTAGCCTAGCGGTTCACGGCTATGGAATACCAGCCGGATGTCTTAGCATTAACTGCGTGCATTATCCACCACCGTTTGTTATCGGAATCAATGATATGCCAGATTTGGGTGATGATCTCCAGACTATCTCGCAAGAAGATGCGATTAAAAATGCTAATGCACAGGCCAAACAAAGGGCGATGGAACGATCTATAACGGATCGTAAAGAAAAGCTCCATGTTTCAAAAAAAACTTAGTAACAAAGAGCTGATAAGCAAGTATAAGAGTAAGATACGTACTCAGCAGTGTTTTGTGCGTGATTTTCTGAAAGATAAGTTGTTTCTTTATCGGAATTATGCGAGAGAGAAATATTATACCACCCCTTATACAAAGTCTAACAAACAGATTGAAAAAGCTATAGAAAGTGGTAAAATTGTATGTGTAAATAGTTCAACAGTCGGGCATACTCCGCCAGGCCGTATAGGAACACCTAACACTATTACTATTGTCCAGCACATTAGCGTGAACTGAAAAGCACTAGCAAGAGCCTACTATGATGACCATGGGCTGAAAACATTTCACCAATCACAGTCGATCCGACAAGCACCCTTGTGGATTATAAGACGAGCACGCTCACGATTATGTTTTTGACGACAAAGGAAAATTGGTCAGTCGAAGCACCAGAGATCTATCAGAAAATAAAAGTAGGAGAATTTAGATATATTATGTCGATACTAGATGATTTGCAAGCATTGTATGACAATGGTTGGGACCCTTCTTTTGACTATAAAGGCCAGACGTGTGGTATATTTCCTAATTCTACCAATGACATTTCGATTATGATAGGTGATAAGGAATATAAAGCGACATCGTTTTTCGATTTGATTTCTATTCCGATCAATGGAAAGACTTTACCAGATATCATGAGCAAGGTTGAAGTACAGTATTATTAATTTGCGCTTAGAAAATCTAGGCGCTTTTTTTATTCAATAACTTTAAACCTGTACGATATGACTACTGTCTTACCAGATGTTGTACAGTTACTTAAATCTTGAGAGTACAAAAACCGATAGACGCAGCTTCTTTGCGGCTACCTGGAACGAAAATATTTAGAAAAACTTTAAGAAAGTTCTTGACTTTGTATGACTTTATTTGTATCGTAGGTACATAAGGTTTAGGAGGAATCCTTAGAGAAGAAAACTAGTAGAACAGAATACTAAATGTTTACGTTCAAAAATAAATCAGTCAAAGTCAACACAATAAGATAGTAGTCGAAATGCGTTTATTTATAATTATCATTGCATGGCACATAGAATTTTGATAGTGAGAAATCACTATCGCCCCCTTTCAAGAATGTTATTAAATTAAGGAGGAAAACTATGAAAGTAAATCTAAAAATTAGAAAAACAACAAAGCGTGAAAAAGTTGAATTTATTGTTGGACTTCTTCTACTTCTATTCATGTTTTGGTATTTTATGAGGTAATATATGTCAGTAGATATTGAAGCAATCCGCTGGCTCTTAGACAATGCCACAGCCTATGCTATTAGCAAAAACTGTGGCGTATCTACTCAAGCCGTGGATAAATATAAAAACGGTGTATCAGATATAATGAATATGCGATTAAAGCATGCTATCAATATGACCAATTACGCCTATACATTAAAAGAAAAACAGTGATCATGTTCACTGTTTTTTTGCTACGTTATAAGAAAATAGATAGACTATATGTCCCCTGCCGGAATCGAACCAGCAACTACTCCTTAGGAGGGAGTTGTTATATCCATTGAACTAAGGGGACCGATAAAAAAGAAGCGAGATCACTCCCGCCTCCTTGTTCGTCTTAACGACGGATTTCTTTAATACGAGCTGCTTTACCTTGCAATGCACGAAGGTAGTACAATTTCGCACGACGTACTTTACCGTAACGTACAACTTCAATCTTTTCTACACGTGGAGTGTGTACTGGGAATGTACGTTCAACACCGACACCGTTAGAGATTTTACGAACAGTGTACATTTCAGTGTGTCCTTGACCTTTACGAGCGATAACAACGCCTTCAAAGATCTGGATACGTTCACGAGTTCCTTCGACAACTTTCGCGTGTACACGAACAGTGTCACCAGGACGGAATGCAGGGATATCAGTACGAAGTTGACCTTCAGTCAAGCTTTGGATTAATGGATTCATTTTATTCTCCTATCTTCGTCAATCTTGAGGGACCTCCCTCAGCGGATAAACTGTATTTTTGTGCTTCCATTACGCACAAAAACTATCATATCAGATAATTTCAGGTTTGTAAAGCTCTTTTCTCTACTTTTTCGCAACTTTTTGACCGGAATAAATGCTCCACTCTTTTGGTAGGCAATAGGCAATGGCACAAGCGATGACAAAGAAAGGAAGATTGGCATAGCCAAAAACTTCTCCTCCAATCAAGATCGGTGCGAGCAAGGTCGTGGTCGCACTGCCAAAGACACTGGCATAACCGATAGCGGCCACGACTAAGACTGGTAGACCTAACATCGGAGCAAGAAAGACTCCAAGTGTAGCTCCGATCGCAAAGAGCGGGGTCACTTCTCCTCCTTGGTATCCAGCAGAGATGGTCACCACGGTAAAGAGGAGCTTCAAGATCCAGTCATAACTCTGCGCACTGCCCTGATGAAAAGCCACATCAATCAGATTGGTTCCAAGTCCACTGTATGTTCCGACCTTGGTCAGCTGGAGGGTCAAGAGGACCAAGCTAAGTCCAGCACCTAGAAGCGCAATCCGGATATAAGGATTGGGCAAGACTTGAGCGACCGTTTTCTTCAACCAGGAAAGGCTAATTGCAAAGAGTTTCCCAGCGAGTCCAAAAGCCAAGCCAAGAAGGGCAACTTTGATCAAGGTCTCTGGTGTCCAGCTCAGCGTTTCTCTTAGTGGCACTGCAAATTTCTCTAAACCAAGGGCATGCGAGGTAAAGCTAGCCACAATCGAAGCGATGAGCGCAGGATAGAGAGCCATCAACTGCAGCTCCCCAACTGTCAAGACTTCGAGAGCAAAGAAAGTTGCTGCCAGTGGCGTCTGAAAGAGCCCCGCAAAACCGGCTGCCATCCCGGTCATGAGAAAAATACGCGAAGCATCCGGAATATTGATGTAACGCGCAAAACGATGCGAAAGGGTCGCTCCGATCTGAACCGCTACACCTTCCCGACCGACCGAACCACCAAAGAGATGGCTCATCCAGGTCGTCAGCATAATCAAAGGCACCAAGACCAAGGGGATTTTCTCCTCACGCGCGTGTCCGACATCAAAAATGAGGCCCATCCCTTTTGAAGCTTTGCCACCAAAACGTTTATAGAGATAAACGATGACAAGCCCTGCTAAGGCCAGCAAAAGAATCAAGGGCCAGTGCTGGCTTCGGAAATCGCCAATCAGGAGAAGACCTTGACCAAAAATCATATCAATGGCACCAACCAAGAGACCAATGAAAAGAGCCATCCCTGTTAGGACCACATACTGTTGCGCTTTTTGCTTGATCGATAGACTAGTCACGCGCCCTCACCTCCTCTTGGAAGTCTCTCGAGCGCTTCATCATATCTTGAAACTGAGCTTGAATAGTCGCACGATACTGCTCATCCGTCACGAGAGAGCCGACTTTCTCAAGCACCTCTCTTTCCCTTCCTTGATCAAGCACAGGTAAGCCCTGCTGCTCCTTATATTCTACAATCTGACTGACACAGACCATCCGTCTTTCCAGCAAGGCTACAAGCTCTTGATCGATCTGGTCAATGTCCTTACGAATTTGATCTAAATCCATGTGTCTCCTCTTTATTTTGGATATAAATCGAGGCTGTAATCCATCGATCCAGCCTCTTTGTCATTAATTTGCTTTTGCTACGAGTTCTTCTGCAAAGGCTTCTAATTTTTCAATGTCTTCGTCTTCTGCAGACAAATCAACTTTGACACACTCAGAGCCTTTTTCAGCACCAGTCGCAGCAAAGCAACGGTCGAAATCATCAACTGCTTTACAGAATTCATCGTAGAAGGTATCACCTGAGCCTACAACACCATAAAGTTTGCCTTTGAGATCAAGGCCAGCCAAATCTTCGTAGAAATCTTGGATCTCATCAGGAAGCTCTCCATCACCGTATGTATAAGTCGCTACCACTGCGATATCCACATCAAGGAAGTCCTCCGCATCCACAGTTGTACACTCATCAACATCTACTTCGACACCAAGATCACGGAATTTGTCCGCTACGATATCAGCAATTTCTTCAGTATTTCCAGTCATACTAGCAAAAACAATCTTCGCTACAGTCATAATTTCCTCCAAAAAGCTATTTCCCGTATTATATCACTTTTTCAAGCATTTTGCACGAAACCTTTCCCGATAAGCTGAAAGAAGGGACACGTTTCAAGAATTTGGACCGATTCAACCTAATCGCCCTTGTTTTCATTTAATTGACTGTTTAATTTCTTTCATCATATCCATCCATTCTACCAAAACAATGAACTAATGTAAAACCGCTTCCATAGCTCCTAATTAGTGATAAACGCTTGCTGGATGGGCCTTTCTTATGTTAAAATTGACAGAGAAAATGAGGTAATGTATGAACGTAATGAATGAAATTCTTGAAAAAATTCAAGCTTATGACACAATTATTATCCACCGTCATCAAAATCCGGATCCGGATGCGATTGGTAGCCAAGTGGGCTTGCGTGATCTCCTGCGTGCGCACTTCCCTCAAAAGCGGATTTTGGCAAGTGGCTATGATGAACCGACTTTGACTTGGCTTGCTGAGATGGATACTGTCAGCGATGAGGATTATGATGGAGCTTTGGTGATTGTCTGTGATACGGCCAATACTCCCCGCATCGATGACAAGCGCTATTCGAATGGTGATTTCCTGATCAAGATAGACCACCACCCAAATGACGATGCTTATGGCGATCTGCTCTGGGTCGATACCGACTCAAGCTCTACCAGTGAGTTAATTGCACTTTTTGCAAAGGAAATGGAGCTCGAACTTCCTGTTAGCGCTGCGCGTCTTCTCTATGCTGGGATTGTCGGCGATACAGGTCGCTTCCTTTATCCTGCTACTTCGACTCGGACTTTTGAGATTGCTGCCTTTCTTCGAAGTATTCCCTTTGATTTTACAGCACTTGCTCGGCAGATGGATACGATCAATCTCAAAACCGCTAAGCTTCAAGGCTATGTCTATGACCATCTCGAGATCGATGAACATGGCGCTGCGCGTGTGACCTTGACACAAGAGCTCTTGAAGAAATTCGATCTACGTGATTCAGAGACTGCTGCAATCGTCGGAGCTCCTGGACGCATCGATACCGTGGCTGTTTGGGCTATCTTTGTCGAGCAGGCCGACGGTCACTTCCGTGTCCGGATGCGTAGCAAACGAAAAGTGATCAACGAAATTGCCAAACGTCATGACGGCGGTGGCCATCCACTTGCTAGTGGTGCCAACTCCTATTCCCTTGAAGAAAACGACCAAATCTACCAAGAGCTACAAGAAGTGGCTCGTACGAACGAAGGCTGAGAATGATTTATCAGCCTTTTTTATTCCATTTCTGGGGTTTCCATTTGTCATTTCTTGTGGTAAAATAAAGCTAGTAAAATTATAAGGAGACTTATTATGGAAAAAAATCGTTTGTTTATCATTATCTCTGCTGCAGTAGCGATTCTTAGCTCTTTCTTGCCGTGGGCAAGCCTGAATGCTGGTGCCTTTGGTTCATACAGCGTGAATGGTCTTAACGGAGATGGATGGTTCATCCTTATCTTGGCAGTCGTTGCGATTGTTCTTGCTTGCTTGAGCGATGTGAAAGCTTCATTACCAAAAGGGTTGGCAATTGGTGTTATCGTCTCAGGTGCTATCGCAACTGTCGTTGCATTGATCGATGTATTTGGTGTGAACAAGTACACTGCTAATTTCAATGGCTATGGCGTTTCAATCGGCTTTGGGTTGATCCTTGCTTTGATCGCATCAATCGCTATTGTTGTGACTGGTCTCTTGGCGATGTCAGGTGGTAAAATCACTAAAGGAACCTTCGAAGAACTTGCTGAATCTGGTAAAGGATTTGCCCAAACAGTTGGACGTGTGACAACTTCTACAGTTAAAACTGCTGTAAATGAAATCAAAAAAGAATCACACGAACACACTGAAGGAAAAGCTGATCAACCAGTTGAAGCACCAAAAGATCCAAATCAATCTGAACAATAATCTGATCATCATCACCTTGGCTTAGCCAAGGTGATTTTTTGATCATTATTTTAAATAAAATTAGTGAAAATACTTGTCAAGATCCTAGAAATTTGATAAACTAGCTTAGTAACAATCTATGGCTCGGAAAGAGACCATGGCAGAAAGGAAATATTGCAAAATGAAAAAAGATATCCATCCAGAATATCGCCCTGTTGTCTTCATGGACACTACTACTGGTTATAAGTTCCTCAGCGGTTCAACTAAGTACTCTAACGAAACAGTTGAATTCGAAGGTGAAACTTACCCATTGATCCGTGTTGAAATTTCATCAGACTCACACCCATTCTACACTGGACGTCAAAAGTTCACTCAAGCAGATGGACGTGTGGATCGTTTCAACAAAAAATACGGTCTCAAATAAGAACCAACACAGAACCACTTCCCTTTCGGAGTGGTTTTTTTGATATCTGTTTCTTTTATTGTGAACGCACAAAATAAGAGGTTAGGATGTTGATCCCAACCTCTTTTTTCATCTTAATGGAACTGCATTCCACCATCTACGATAATGGTTTGGCCTGTGATGTAGTTTGAATCAGGTCCAGCAAGGAAGCTGACCGCTGCTGCTACATCTTCTGGTTCTGAAAGACGTTTCAAAGTGATATCTTTAGCGAATGTTTGCATACCCCATTCGTCATCTTTACCTGCGTTCTTACCAACTTCATGGGCAATGTCAAACATCATTGGAGTCTTGACGATACCTGGTGCATAAGCATTGACAGTGATGCCTGAATCCGCCAAGTCACGCGCCAAAGTCTGTGTGATACCACGAACTGCAAATTTAGTACCACCATAAACAGTCAAGTTAGGGTTACCTACAACACCTGCTTGTGAAGTTGCATTGATGATTTTTCCGCCATGGCCAAGCGCTTTGAATTGAGCTTGTGCAGCTTGAGCACCCCAAATCACGCCACCAACGTTAATAGCAAATGTACGTGTAAATTGTTCTTCTGTAATTGTATCAAGTGGTGTAGTTGGCGCAACACCTGCATTGTTCACGACAACATTCAAATCTCCAAAATGGTCAACAACTTTTTGGAAAGCTGCAGCTACTTCTGCTTGTTTGGATACATCAGCAACGACCGCAAAAGCATTTTCTGCGGACAACTCAGCAACTGCTTTTTCAGCTGTTTCAGCATTGTAGTCCAATACACCAACCTTAAAGCCATCTTGTACCAAGCGTTTTGCGATTGCAAAACCAATTCCTTGACCAGCACCTGTGACAATAGCTACTTTAGACATATGATTCCTCCTTGGTATCAACGATACCAGCAAACGTTCCTATCAGAACAGCAAGGGTTGACAACTAGTTTTGATGGGGTCTATCATAAATTCCCGACATAACTATGCTAACAGTATACTCTTTTGTGAAAAACATTTCAAACTCTAGCCTGTTTTTTTGAAAAAAATAGTTTATTTATATGATATTTTTATTTAGTGATAAATGAACTGGAACGTGAAATAGAATATGGCTTTTAACCAAAACAGATAACTGTTCTATTCTGTAAAAGCTACATGAGGCTGGGACAAAAGTCCTAGCCTCTCAATTATTTTTGGATTGTCGAGCAAGACGCAGTGGTTGAGTGGGCTCTACTACGCTGATTTCATCAGCTTTTACAGCCCTACTCAACTGTGCGGAGGTGGGACGACGAAATCGAATTCTAACGAATTACCGATTTCTGTCCCACTCTCATAAACTATTCGTTTGATTGATCCCTTTAGTCATCAGACTCTGCAAATACTTGAGTGGCTTTGACTGCTTTCTTCCACCCCTTGTACAGCTCTTCCTTTCGAGATTCATTCATCTTGGGTTCAAAGATTTGGGCTGCTCCATGAAGAGATTTTAATTCTTCCAAGTCCTTCCAATAGCCTACGGTCAGACCTGCTAGGAAGGCTGCTCCTAAAGCCGTTGTTTCCAAGTTTTTCGCGCGGGCAATTGCAATTCCAAGAATATCTGCCTGAAACTGCATTAAATAATCATTTTTCGCTGCTCCTCCGTCTACTTTTAGGACAGGGATAGGAGTCTTGGCATCTACCTGCATGGTGTCGATAATATCGCGTACTTGATAAGCAATGGATTGAAGGGTTGCCTTGATAAAATCTTCCTTGGTCGTTCCCCGGGTAAGTCCGAAGACAGAACCACGCGCCTCTTGATTCCAATATGGTGCTCCAAGACCCGTAAAGGCAGGGACCACATAGATTTCATCCTGGTTCTGAGACTTCAGAGCATAGGCCTCGGATTCAGGTGAACTGTCGATCATCCGCAGGCCATCACGAAGCCATTGAATGGCACTTCCAGCGATAAAGATAGATCCTTCAAGGGCATAGTAGACCTTGCCATTGATCCCATAACCAATCGTCGTCAGCAAGTTGTTTTCTGACAACTGCATCTCCTCACCCGTATTCATAATGATGAAGGATCCAGTTCCATAAGTATTCTTGACCATACCAGGTTCAAAGGCCAATTGACCAAAGAGAGCAGCCTGCTGATCTCCCGCCATCCCTGCAATCGGCACTTGTCCACCGTAGAAATGGAAGGGAGCTGTCTTACCATAGATTTCAGAGTTTGAACGCACCTCAGGAAGCATGGCTTTAGGAATGTTGAGAATGTCTAAGATTTCATCGTCCCATTTCAATTCCTTGATATTGTAGAGCATGGTACGGGCTGCATTGGAATAGTCTGTCACGTGGGCTGCTCCATCCGTCAGCTTCCAGACCAGCCAAGTATCAATGGTTCCAAAAAGTAATTCGCCTTTTTCAGCTCGTCCTTGTGCACCTTCTACATGGTCCAAGATCCAACGGACTTTAGTCGCTGAAAAGTAGGCATCGATGACCAAACCTGTCTTTTGGTGAAAGGTTTCTACATAGCCTTGGTTTTTAAGTTCTTCAGCCAGGGAAGCAGTTTGCCGTGATTGCCAGACAATAGCATTGTAAATAGGAAGGCCTGTGTTCTTATCCCAAACAACTGTCGTTTCCCGTTGATTGGTAATGCCGATCGCCTCGATTTGATTGGGCTTGATGCCACTTTCAATAAAGACCTCAGCGATCACCGACTGAACCGAGTTCCAAATCTCATTGGCATTGTGTTCCACCCAACCAGCCTGCGGAAAAATCTGAGTGAATTCCTTTTGACTAGAGCTAACTTGCTCGCCTTTTTTATTAAAAATGATAGCCCGCGAACTAGTGGTTCCCTGGTCAATCGCCATGATGAAAGTTTCTTGAGACATAAACTGCCCTCCTGAATTAGGTACTTAAAAATCTTGTTCTTTCATAAACTAGTATACTCTATTTCATCTAGGATTTGTATCCATTTTTTTAATAAATTCCTGTCTAAATTTTCCTTCTGCTTCCAGCTCTATCAGACAAAGTTAAAAGAGCCCTGAGGCTCTTTTAACTAGTAGTACAAATGCTTATCAAGATCTGCTCTGATCTAACCGATTTAAGAACTCCATGGTCGGACTGTCTTGGTAAAGTTCTTTGAGAGGAATGTTCTGATAGACAGATATTTCGTCCGCAGTCACACCGTAACGAATTAATAGATCATAAATACGACTTAAATCATGACGTAATTCATCCGTTATGAGGACATTATCGCTTGTTTCTTTTGTTTTCCAATAATAAGATGGTAACACTTCCTTGGTTTCAATTAAAATAGTTTGTAACAAAGTCCCACCATGGCTGTCCTTCTGAGAGATATCAGCCCCAAGTTCCAACATTTTCTCAAAAACCTTGAAAGACTGGTCTGCCTTTTCCTTAGACGAATACATCTCATATTGACCATTCCAACGTTTGATCATGCGCCTGCAGTCAAATACAGCTCGTCCACCGGCTGTTTGGATGACTGGTTGACAAAATGGATTCAGCTCTGTCGGTTCTTCGATAAAGTTAAGATCTGCACCTCTATCAATGAGTAAGTCCGCAATATCTAAATGTCCCGATTTAATAGCGACTTGAAGAAGGGATTGGCCTTGATCTCTTTTAGGTTTGTCACCCGAAACAGCATTGACTTCTTCAGGCTTTTTATCCAATATCTGACGGATAGCCTCTAGATCTCCTCTTCGCAACAACTGAAAGGTTTTTTGCATGGTTTTCCCCCTCTCTCATTATAGATAAGAATAACACTGTGTTGATACTTTGATCCTATCTCTAGGTTCTTCGTTAAACTGATTATACCATTTTATGGACTCTACATTGAAGTCCTAAAGGCTAAAGATGACAGACTCCCATCGAAAGAGGGACAACTCTATTTCTCTGATTTTCGTATAGCCACCAGCCAAGAGGCTAGTAGGATTTCGAAGCTAACCAGAAGGATAATCTGAGGAAGAGAGCTCTGAACCAGCATAAGGACAGCCAGACTATCAATCAGCATATGAGCGAGGATACAAGGAATAGCTCCTTTCGAGTACTCCTTGAGCGCTCCAAATAGGAAGGTATTCCCTAAAATCATCAGGTAAAAGATGAGATAGTTGGGCGAACCTGCTGTAATCCAAGGGAGTTGATAGATAGGGATATGCCAGAGGAACCAGACAATGGAGAGAACCATCATTTTAGGTATAAAGTGCTTACTAAAGGAAAGATGATCTTGTAAAAACCAACGCCAACCGACTTCTTCCAGACCTCCATATAAAAAGGTCCAAGGAAAATAGAGGAAGAAGGCCAAGAGGGAGTTCCCAGTAAAGCGAACATTCATAAGCAGGGTGGAAATCCCATAATAGATGACGGGGATGAAGAAAGCTAGGATCCAGGATAGGGAACTTTCTTTTTGAAGAAAAACCTTTTTGAAAAAATCACCCAAGGAGTTGACTTCACTCAACACAAGAGAAAAGACAGCCGCAGTAATCATGGGAATCAAGTTCATTAGGATAAACAGTAGTGAGGCCCCCATACTACTCCTATCTGGGAAAAACCAAAGGATAACTTGCCCGACTAGAAAGGTAGCAAGGAGGGCAGACAGTGCATACCAACTAGCGACTGATTGTTTTGAAATAAATTTGCTCATTTTTCCTCCTTTACAGTTACATACTTCTTTCTTGCAATCATGATTGCTAAACTAATAATAAGAATTTTACTGACGATAGATAGCCATACCTCTTCATTCACTAGAATCTGAGACAAGGAATTAATACAGGCATGAGTCATGACACAGATCCATAAATTTTGCGTTTTATGATACAAGGCCGATAAGATAAAGCAGTTAGTTAGCAGACCTACTAGAAACGGAAGCAACTGAATAACACCTAAAGAACCATCAATGTAAAAGTAAAAAAGATGCCAGCTAGACCAGGCTAAAAAGGTGATCACAGTAGCTGAAAGATAAGGTATTTTTTCCTGCAAAGTTGGTTGAAAGAAATAACGCCAGCCAATTTCTTCAACTCCACCAAAAAGAAGAGCCTTGAAAAAAAGCACTACTGGCAAGACCAACGATTGAGTGGTGATCTTACCACCAAAGATAAAGTGGAAAAAGTCGAGTAGCAAGAAAACGAGCACTAAACAATAATTGGCTAACCTGTCTTTGACTTGAAAAAAATCTTTTAGAATTTGTTTGAAACTAGATTGATGGTAGCCAATACTGGCAAGACTACCCCAAAAAGCAGATGATAAGCCACCTAAAACAACAGCGATCATCCCCATTGGTGATGTAAAATCAACCTTGACTCCTCCTGCTCTTAAAAACCACACCAGAAGGCTAACTCCTAATACTTGACCGAAGGTCCCTATCAAATACATGGATAGGGCTTGCTTTCTATTCATTCGTGATTCCTTTTCTATTCTTTCATCTAGTTCATGACTCTATTAGATTTGGAGCATCCCCCTAATCCGCATCGACCCAAAGATGGTATTGTTCACAGTGTAGACATCGAAAGAGATAGCCACACATAGAACCATCCTTGACTAAGTATTCAGCTACATCCTGAAATTCATTACGTGACTCGTATTCTGCTAAGACTTGCTCAGCAATGCCCATTTCTTCCAGTTCACGAGTGCCAACTGTCCCCAGATAGGCACAGTAGTCTTGGCAACAAGAGAGCCAATATTCGCCCTGCCAGCTACTATATCCTGGAGTTTGACATAATAGGACCTGATCTTTTTCCTTACCCATGACCCCTTGCCAATCAGCATCTTGTATAAACTCTGCTTCAAACTTCTGGGCAGCACGACCTGTAGCAATACAAGTCGGACAGAGATGGCTTAGCTCCTCCACACAATAAGGTCTCAGAACATAATAGATGGTGTGGTCTTCCCCACACGAAGGACAGGTCTTAGGCTCCCCTTCCTTAAAAGCACCAGTCCCTAGTGGATCCGGATGATAGCGGAAGGTTGGCAAGGAACTGATTTTCTCTTTATGAGTCTCTTTTTCTTTTTCAGTCAAGGGACGAGGGAGAGCAAAGCGATCTCCATGACTGAGACTCATCTTTTCTAAGGTAAATAGTTTCTTAACTTGCTTGCGATCAGACTTGTCTACTAACTCTGAGAAGAGATCAAAGGCACTGGCATACAAGCCCAACTCCTGATACACATCCACCAAGACCTGCTTAGCTTCTGGAGTTTCCAGTAAGGTCAGCCGATCCGCAAATTCATAGAAAGCCAGCACGCTGGATGAATCCTTATCTTGCGCTTGGAACTGCTTTTTTAAGTGGATATATTCTTTCATAGAATCGTTCATAGGACTACTCGCTTTCATTTTTAAAGGAAACAAATCGTAGATTCTATTACTACAGATGATTATATTCTAACCTGGATCATGTACTTTAAACCCATACCTGCCTGCATTTCGCTTGAGTTTCGCAACTAACTCTTCATTCCGCTTGCTTTTCCCAAAAAAGAAGGGAATGGTCTTTCCATTTCTGAGTTCGATATAGAAAGCATAGCGAGCCCCACCACCAGATCGTCCACGAAAAATTACATAGGTGATTTGCTTGATCTCTTTCAGTGGGATCATTCGCCGACTGAAACACAGAGCGACATGGATATAGAAGATTCCACGGTTAATATGGAAGGGAGCAAAGAAGGGACCGCTACTACGTCGGCTAGCTAACCAGCGACGAACGAATAACGTAATGCTGAAGAAGCCAATAAAAACAACACCTAATAATAGTGGTCCAGATTCTAAAATCTTCATTCCATTTCTCCCTCCATAAATTCTAAATACACAGTACAATTGTTGACTCGGCTTTAATCAGTATGCTTTTTAGTCTTTGTTAATAAGATGATGACAGCCGCTAAGAAACAAATCCAAATCCGAAAGCAACTAGTTCTAAATCTTTTAATCCTACAATGTAAGGTAGGACATACATACTTGCTTCTACTAATAGAAAACCGATAAGAATAAGGGCTAGAGCAAAGTAGTTCCGTTTTTTATTCATCTTTAGGTCCTTTCCTTAGCTGAAGTTCACACCAACCTCAAATAGCTGAAAATTCTATTTGGTTTCAACCCATTTTTCATTGTCCATGATAAAGGGCTTAGCCAGACCTTCACCCGTGTAATCTTGGTATTTTGTCTCCAAGTATTTGTAGACATCTTCCTTGGTCGCAAACTTGATGGCTTGGTAGGGCTCTTCAAAAGTCAGCTTTTCGACAAAGAGATAGCCGTCCTTGGCAGGAACCAAGACACCGACGTGCCCGACAAAAAGCGTGTTGCCATCTAGATTATCATGAACGATGACGGAAAGCATGCGGGCATTTTCATTAAATTTGAAATTGGCAAAATACTCTTCCATCTTCTTGGCGTGGACCTTGACATCCGTTGTATCCTCTGTCGGAACCCGTGAATACAGAATGTTAAAGGCTTCCTTGTCTGCCTCATCGAAGACTTTCCCTTTTTCAATCGCATCATTGTCCACGAACAAGAGTTCACTGTCCGCTTTCATCTTAGGAATCTCGATGCGATTCTTCAGAAGAGTATAACTATTGATCCGGCAGTTGGTCCCGACGAAATCGCCCTTTTTCTTGGTCCACAAGTCACTGATCTTCTCAACATTGTAGTCTGTTTTCTTGAACTTACTGAAGTCACCCGTCAAGCCGACCGAGCCTACAATGCTATCGTAGTCTGTTACCAGACCTAGAAACTTGTCTACACTTTCCTGATCCAAATAAGCAGACAAGAGAGCCCGCACTTCTTCGACACTCGCCTTGCTGTTGAGGTTGCTGTAGCTTCCTTTGTAGCGCTCCTTATCTGAACTAGATTTCTGCACAGTGGAACTCTCCTGCTTTTCCTTAGATTGCTTTTGGTTGCTACCACAAGCCGCTAAAGCAAAGATCGCCAAGGCGCAGCTTGTAAGGAGCATGATTTTTTTAGATGGTTTCATAAACTGGTTCCTTCTAATAATTGTTGTAAGAATCATTTATTTTAAAGTTTCTTAGCTTCATTATATCAATAAATAGATTGAAACAGAAAGAAAAAACTCTCTACTATAATAATACTGATTTTAAAACAATAGTTGAGGATCTAGTGTTAAAAAAACTATTTTCTTACATACTATTAATTATTTGATATAATACTCCAAAGGAGGTAGGCAAATGGTAGTAGAAACTGTAAAAGAAGGAAATTCAACCAAAGAAGATAACAATCTTGACTCTGATTTGACTAATGATATTTTTGATGAATATGATGATATTTTCAAAGCTTTAGTCGGAAACTGACAATCTATCTAATAGAAAAACAGATTGATAAAAAAGCATGTTTTTGCCAATGTCAATAAACGAACAGCCTTTTACGTTTTGATCCAGCATAAAAAATAAGAAAAAAGACAATATTAGAATTCTGGAATTCAGAAAACTGATATTGTCTTTTTTACGGAATGTTTAATCGTAATTGTAGAAATAAATACATTTCGTTTAATAATCTTATTTAATCTTATGTTTGTTCATCTTTTCTTCAAAGATAGCTGTCATAATCTTGCGGAGCTCTTCTCCTTCTTTTTCAGGAAGGTCTCCTTGGCGCTTGGCCACGGCATAGAGTTCAGGATAGCGCATAGCCACACGTTCAATCGTCTTTGTTGTCGCATGCCCTCTGACAAAGAAAGGAATGCGCTTGATCCATTCTTGCGGTACAAGAGCAAGTAACTTCTTCGCTGCTTCTTTATCAGAAATCTCAGCCGTACTCAATCCTTGCTTGATTTGTTCTTGTTCTTTTTCTGTAAAATCTTTTAATTCCATATGAATCTCCTTATTCTACTTAATTCTTTACCTAAGGACACATTATACACCTATGCAGGAAAAAGTACAACTAAAGGATTTCGGAAAATAGAGCAAGGTTAAGTCATCCCTGACTCTATCTCTTAATCGTTAAATCTTATGAAGTATATTGATTTCCGATTTACTGTGGAGCATCTCCCTTTTGCTTTAAATAATAGTCACTTGCCTCAGTTAGTTTTTTATAATAATGATCGTAACTCTTACTAAATTGTCTAATCAGAGGAATAGCTACTTCATAGTAGTGATGGTTAATCAAAAATGTTTTCAGTTGATCTTGAATATTTTTCATTGGACTTGTTTTGTAATCATCACTGTTCAAATAGCGATCAAAAATAGAAATTGTGTCCTTATTTTCATTATGCCACTTTTCATAACTTTCTACCGCAGCTATCTTAGCTTCATTAACCTCTTTTAAGGTCTTCATATTAAAACTAGAACTCAGTTCATCAACATAATCCTGTTCTTCTCTGCTTAACTCAAAGGTTGGAAGGCTATCTAAATATTGAATATACTTCTTAAATGCTTCTTCTCCATCTTTTGACAAGGGCTCCTGTAAAAAAGGCTGATAGGCAGCAAATAAGCATTGCCCCAAGTATCCTGGAAATGCTCTTTCGAGTCTCTTATAAAGTGAGTCTTCAGCTTCGATGACCGCAAGTTTTTCATTGATCAGATCCGTGTCTGCACCTTTAATATAGAGATCGAACACTACTTTCCGTTTCTCATCACTTTCTAGTTCTTGCTCTTTTCTTCTGAGAATACTAGATGCAGTAGCCCCATCTGACTTCAGACAGTCCTTTATTTCTGTTATGGTTAGCCCTAATTTTTTAAACAAGGTAATCTTATTCAGAATCTCTACATCCTTTTCCGAATATTCCCTATACCCATTTTCTAGTCTTCGAGGATGAATAAAACCTTTTTCTTCATAGTATTCTAGTGCTTTTCGAGTTAAAGCTGTTATTCTTTGAATATCATTTCTTAACATGATCTTGCACCTCCTTTACTATATGATACTCCTGTCCCCAAGGGGCATGTCAACCTTTACCTTATAAACAGAAGACAATCATTTTTCTAATCTCTTTTATCTCTTATTATAACAAGGTTCCACAAATATATCAGTCATTAAAAAAGAAAAACAGCCAACCATTGGGTTAACTGCTTAAAAAAGTTGTCTAGTTAATTATTAGAAGAATCAGTATCCAAATTTACTTTAAATCGTACTTCCAGTCTTCTCCATCTTGGTAGTAGAAAATTCAGATAGGTCTTCTTCAAGAAAAATACGAAGCATATCTTCCATATCTAAGGAGAGGTCTAGATTTGGCAATTCTTTCAGGTTCTCCCACCAGACTTCTCCCTCTTCAGAGTATATTAAGTCTCCTTCAAACTTTTCTGTCTTATAAAAGAGAACTACATAACGAATGTCGTCTTCCACCCAATCTTTCATTCCACACATCTGGGAAGAAGCGATCCTTAAGCCAGTCTCTTCCTTCACTTCACGGATCACTGCTTCCGTAAATGATTCTCCCGCTTCGACATGACCACCAGGAAAGGTTATGCCTGGCCAGTCCTCTTTTTTACGATCCATAACAAGAACTCTATCGCTGTCTCTTACCATACAAAGATTTGTAAACTCAACAGTCTCATTCATACAGATACTTCCTAACTATGTTAGTCTTTTTCTTTAAGGATAGGATAAACAATCTGTACTCTAGTCTTCTTTGGGTTGCACTTGCGTATGGGCTAGCAAGTCTCCTAGATGCCTCTTATCTTTCCTAAATATCGTCATTGCCAGTAAGGAAACGGCGAGTAGAGTCGCTGAAATAGAAAGGACAATGAATAACATATCAAAATCACTATAGAAGCCATGAATCGTGCCCATATGACCGAGTTGCCAAGGTAAAAATTTGATGACATTTCTAATCAAGCTTGCCTGCACTGTTTTTTTCTGGTAGACCAGTTCAAGTCCCGCTTTTACCTTCCCAAAACTGCCATCATTTTTATAATCCAAGAATGTGAAAAGAAGCGTGATTGGCAAAACAGAGGTAAAAAATACAAGCCACTGCGACTGAATTTCTGTAAACTCTGGGACGCCATTAAAAAAGATGATGTAAATAAGCATCGAACCTAAAAATAGAAAAACTAAATAAGCTAGAATGAAAAGATAATCAAACAGAAATTCTGTCATTCTTTTTTTAAACGAAATAGGATTGATTGCTAACATCTTCATCACCGTCTCCCCCCTTCTCATCTCCTATTATAATATAAGACCATGAATAAATAAACCGTATATAAAAAGAAGCCTGCAATCTCTCGATTCCAGGCTTCTTTCTTACTGCTCTTCCCTATAAATAACAAAGCCATTTGGCTGAATGTTCAATCGATCATCAGAGATGCTCCCAAGACTAATCAGATCTGCTTGTCCTCTTTCTAAGACAAAGTCTTTCCTGGAGTGGTTAAAGTAGGCTTTGAGAAGGTGGCCTTCATGCTGCCATTCTACTGCTACTACATCTGGCTCTACTTCTTTCAGACTCACTTTACCATGTTGAATCATGCCCGCCACTTTTTTTCGTAGCTGGATCAAGTCCTTCATAAAGTTTAGCATGTCATTATCCGCTGACACGCGCTCCCATGGCATGACACGGCGGCAATCTGGGTCTGGGCCACCGATGAGGGCTAGCTCCGTTCCATAGTAGATACACGGCGTTCCCCGTTGCAGGTAGAGGAAGGCAAGAGCAGACTTGACAGACTGAAGATCGCCTTTGGCCGTCGTCAAAATGCGCTCTGTATCATGCGAGTCCAAGAGGTTGAACATCACCTCAGAGATTTGCTGCCTGTAGTACATAGACTGGCTATTGATCTCCCAAATGAAGCGTTGCGTCTCCTTATGCCCCCGCAGGAAATAATCCTTGATACTTTCAGAGAGGGGATAGTTCATCACCGCATGAAACTCATCACCATTGAGCCATGGTTGGGACGAATGCCAGATTTCTCCGAGGATATAGAGGTCTGGCTTCTTAGCCAAGACCGCCTTACGGAAATCTCGCCAGAATTGATGGTCAATTTCATTGGCCACGTCCAGTCGCCAAGCATCGATCTCAAACTCTTCAATCCAGTATGTCGCCACCTTCAAGAGATAGGCCTTCACCTCTGGATTAGCCGTATTGAGCTTGGGCATATAGCCCGCAAAGGCAAAAGCATGGTAAGACAAGTCGCGACTATTCCACAGATTTTCTGAGGAGACAGGGAACTTTTTAATATGGAACCAATCCTTGTAAATCGAATCCTCCCCGTGTTTGACCACATCCTGCCATTGGGGTGAATCATAGCCAATATGGTTGAAGACGGCATCCAGCATGATCTTCATCCCACGCGCATGAGCCTCTTTCACTAGTTTGCGGAAGGTCTCTTTATCACCAAAATGTCGATCAATTTCAAAGTAATCAATGGTGTCGTATTTGTGGTTGCTTGGTGATTCAAAAATCGGGCAAAGGTAGAGCCCTGTGATTCCTAGATCCTGCAAATAGTCCAAGTGATCAATGATTCCCTGCAAATCTCCACCAAAGAAATCCAAGATTTGCGGGGCAATAGACGCATCCCAAGGACGAATACCTTCTGGGGAAATGGCTGGATTCCCATTGGCAAAACGCTCAGGAAAAATCTGATACCAAACTGTCTGAGCCACCCAGTCCGGAACAGCACACCCATCAATCTCATGGATAAAAGGAAGCTTAAAGCCATTCATGACGAAGTCCAAGTTCTCCTTGTTGTAGGCTGCCACACCTCGATCTCCGTACAAGATCTTCTCTCCCGCTGTATCCTCTAATTCAAAGAGGTACTGGATCCGTGCATGGCTGACAGATACCGACACTTGCCAATAATCAAAGAGGTCGTCGGTCGTCACCTTGTCCATTTCCTTGGTTGCCTCATATAGATCCTCTATAAAAATAAAAGGATCCCCATAATGCAAGACAATCCGTTTGATATCCTCTTTCTTGGTCCGGATGCGAATATGGAGTTGACCGTCCATATAAAGATAGGCGTACTCCGATTCAGGCCGGTGATAAATCGCTGTTAATTCCATCTGTCTCGTCTCCTACTTTCCTTTCTTTTCTCATCATTCATCAGTTTATGCAAACGATTACACAAAACTCACTCTAGTATACAACTTTAGAAAAAGGTTTGCAAGATCTTGTGAGATAATTTTAGACTACTAACTTTTTAAGATTGTAATGCAACACAAAAAGCCCAGCGATTGGGCTTAAAGATCTTTATTGAAGCAATGACTTTACATTATAAGCATCACTTTATACTGTTTCCTACTAAAATATACTACAGATCTATATTTCTGTTAATAGTTTATTGAACAGTTGTTCGAGTTTACTAGTATCTCCATAAACCGTTCCATCCATATATAAGTGATAGATATCATCATCTAAACCAATTGAAATTTCACATTCATAGCCTTTCATCAAAGCTAAAGAACGGATAACTTCTCGTTGAGTACGACCGTTTCCTTCTCTAAATGGGTGAAAATAATTTAGATTATCTAATATCTCAGCTAAACTTTTACAAATCTCAATTTTATTATTTGCGTTAAGTAGATAGTTTGAAATCAAAGTATTTAAATATTTTTCTGCCATATCAAAAGACTGAACTGGCATAAAAGCATTTCCACTTTTAGAGATATTTACTTGACGGTATTGACCTGCCCAAGTATACATCCCTTCAAAAAGAAACTTGTGAATCTTTAAAATATCTGAAACAGTATTTACTTCAATTGGATTAATAAACAGTTTTAAACTTTGGCTTGCTACTAAACGATATTCTAATTCTCGTGCTTTATTATCATTTTTCTCATTAAATTTATTTATGAGAACAGATGAATGGGGATAGGTGTATAAATTATCAGGGTCTATATAATCATACCCATCATATATTTTTCTGACCATTATCCAACTCCTAATGCAACCGCCTCTTCTCTCAGTCGCTCCACGTCTTCTACCGTGGGATGCCATCCTTCAATCATATTGGTGCTAAGAGCAAACCAGACGCTCTTAAAAACCTTTTTGTTGTCAAAAATCACACCCATAATCATCATTTTTTCTTTATCTACATCTAAGGTCATATTCTACCTCCGTCCTATTATTATAGCATATTTTCAATCATTTTAGTTCTCCTATTTAGAACTTACCCTACACAAAAAGCCCAGCGATTGGGCTTTCTCATCATCTAAATGACTGATACTCATTCCTTACTTGTATGCCGTTTTCCAAGACTGAGCGCTTGCTCTTCTGACATTTCAACTACTTTCGCAAAGTTGGTATTTCGTGGCATGCTATCTTTAGAATACCAATAAACATCAGCACTCCCATTTCTGGCCACATAAACAACTGGAGCTAGTTGACGAGTTGGCTCTGTAGGCTGGACAGGTTGAACTGGCTGTGCAGGCACTGCTGGCTGACTCGGTTGAGGGGCTTGACTTGGTTTCGTCTCTACAGAAGGACTGGCTGGTTGTGGTTGACTACTTGGTTCCGTCGGCACTAAAGATGGCTTGGCTGTCCCCTTCAGATAGTCAATAGTCGCATTCTTAGAGTAGTTATCCAAGGTAACAGTGGTGATCCCATAAGCATCTACCGACTCTTTGGGACTACTTAGATGGATAGGCAGAAGGTTGCCATCTCGATCAATTCCTACATATTGCAAGGTCACCTGCCGAGGGATCAATTCATCCCCCGTATAGACAGGCGTCACCTTATAATCCAGCCAATAATTGGGGTGGGTGGCCAGCCAGCTATCGAGCCGTTTCTCGTAGTAGAGCATGCCTTCCACATTACTATCCGCTGTCCCTTTATAATTCCCCGTATTGGTCCAAGCAGTTAGCGGAACCAGATTTTTCCCTTCATTGGTCAAGCCACTAAATTGATAGCCAATCAGATGCCCTCTATGGAACAGCCAGGCCTTCTTCCCTTTGTTTCCATAAGCAATCTTATAATTGTGCCAGCCAACCGGATTATAGTTGAGATGTGGTTCTCTTTTTTTCTTTGGCTCATCCTTGTCCTGAAGCTGAATATGGGCTGAGGTCGCACGACCTAAATGATCAAAATCCCCCAGTACAAGCTGCTTACTGCCATTAAAAGGCAGTAGATGAAGACTCTGGTAATCGAGACCTATTTGCTCAGCTTGAGCCCCTTGAACAAAAGCCAAGGATATAAAAACCGAGACCAGCGTAACAATAACATTTTTCAAAAACCGTTTTGTAACCATGATTGAAACTCCCACATTTCTATCTAGTGATATTATAGCAGAAAAAAGCGGTTACAAACATAGAAGATAGGCAATTTCTTCTCCTATGTCAATTAGATTTTTCAATAAGTTTATTTTTACTTTAATATTCTTTAGTGTATAACATATTGACTATTATTTTAATACATAAAATGATACACAACTATTCTAAATCAACTTATATTCATACCACTCTTCATCTACTTTCTGAAATCCCAAAGCCAAAAACATTCTTTGACTTTGAGTATTAAAAGGATAAATTTGAGCAGTTACCTTAACCATTTCTTTCTCTTTGGCCAACTGTATCATTTCAGAAACACATCGTCTTCCGATATGTAAATTCTGATACTCTTTGCTGATCACTATAGAAAGCTCTGAATTATCTTGAAGTGTCACATCTCCAACTAACACTCCCTCATATTGGATATAATAGCAAGAACCGTGTGAAGTTAGGTAATCATACATTTTATGAAGTTTTGTTACATCGTAAATCTGATCAGTATTATCCACTTGTTTGCAAACCTCGCTATCTTGATACCAAAAAAGGGAGATCTCATCATTCCTATAATAGGGAATAAGCACTATCTGATCGTCTACTATTCTATTCATACTTACTCATTTCTTTCATCATAATGGGTTCCATTTACTTTTAGCTTAATCTTAATAAAAATATCCAGTCTTATCTCTGATGGATCTACTCCCGAATCACCTTGATTTTTCTTCTATTTGCAATGAAACTACTCAAGAAACTGATAATGGTAATCAGCCCAATGACAAGAGGGAAAATATAAGTGAAATACATTTCAAAGCTTATCTTATTTTCTTGTAGCAATCCTGTTCTCCAAAGACCGATAGCAACAAAAATAGCCAGTCCCATCACAATCAAGGTTTGAAGGAAAGTTCTTTTTAGCATTTTTTTCTTCGCTTCTCCTACTTCATCTTCTGAAACCTCATAGATATCGAGTTACAAACGATGAATCACCTGCTCTTGTTGGTACAGAGAGAAGCAAAATACTAAAAACGTGATCACACCGACACAATCTGTAGTGAACATGAAACTGAGCAGGAAACCAAGGATAATCCCCGACATAAAGAGCATGTACATGTTGTTCCCAAATGTACTCAATTCTTTTTCCTTGTATTCGTCAAGCTCACCTGTAATATCGTAGAAGGCTTTAACACATTTCAATTGCCAGTTTTTATTCATCATCATCGATCCTCCAAAATAAAGAATTCAAATCCGTCCCAAGCTCTTTTGCCAGATTGATACAGAGATCTAAAGAAGGGTTATACTTCCCATTCTCAATCATATTAATCGTTTGCCTGGAAACTCCAATACTTTTTGCCAAAGCCAATTGAGAAAGACCAAGATTGACTCTGTATTCTTTCACCCGGTTCACTTGGCACCTCCTAATCACAAATGTGTCAAATATATTTGATACATTTATTTTACAATATTAGTTGTTTAATGTCAACTATATTTGACATCGTTTTCTAAAAATATTTTCTCAATTTTTTAAAAAAAAATTGAACTGCACCCCAAAAGTTAGATTTTTTTCTGTCTAACTTTTGGGGTGCAGTTCAGATTTCAAAATATTATTTTTAATTCTATTATTTGAATGTATGGTAAAATAACTAAAATAATGCTAAAAATCAACGTTAAAACGATAAATGCCACGCAAAGTAGCAAAAATAATGAGAATGCAACCTCTACTTGCTTGTGCTGTAATCATCGTTTATTCTATACTAAAATCAGTCATATTGCTACTTTATGACAAACTACATCATAAAATATAGAGGAGGTCATACAACATGACATTTGCTGAAAAATTAAAATCCATACGTAAACAAGTAGGGATGTCACAAGAACTTTTAGCTGAAAAAATCGGTGTATCAAGACAGGCTGTAACAAAGTGGGAAACTGGTACTGGTATTCCGGATATCGAAAATATGATTTCCATCTCAAACCTATTTAACATCTCTATCGATGAGCTAATCTGTAATGAAAGAACTAGTCTTAAGACAAGCGAATATCTTTTTGAGAGTATCACAGAGTATGATATCGATAAGATCAAGAGCTATGATATGAAATTTGGAGGCGCAGAAAAGTTTATATTGTCCGGATACAAGGGAGAAAAGATTCGAGTTCGTCTGGTATCCAATCTTCTTTCTACACTTCAAAATGATTTTAAAGTAAAAATTGATGATAGTAGAAAAAGAATTGACCTAGATGTAAAACGTTACAATGGTGTAACAGAGGCAACGGCTAAAGAAACGGTCAGTATCTTTGTGCAAATCCCAACTCGCTATATTAGTCACATTGAATGCGCGGTTCGTGCAGAGTCTGTAGAAATTCACTCCCTAGAATGTGACAATATCGAACTTGACCTTAAAACATCTCGTATTACCCTAGAAGATATTTCAGGTAAAGTAAAAATAAACTGTAATCTTGATATGGAAGTATTATGTCATTCATTAAACGGTGAAGTTGACATTAACCAGATTTCAGCAACATCCAGAATTCGTATTCCTGAAAACAGCCTATTTACTGCTGTTACCAAAGGGATTGGAACAAATATTTATTATGAAAAAAATGGGCAAAAAACTGAACCCTTCGATTCACCCGATGCAGATAATATAATTGAATTGAATGGAATTAAGAGTGAACTGGTTATCTATACAGCTGTAGAAAGAGGGTAACTAAATGAATGTAAATTATTTAAAAAGATACATCATCAGTTCTTATGTACTTGTTTGGGCACTCATTATTTTTGTAGCAGCTCCTGCAAGTTTTATATTTAAGGTTCCACCTGTTATCATGTGGATTGTACGAAATATCATCGCATGGTCTCCATCATACCTGCTTTTATTTGGATGGAAGTATTTCAGGACTGATGAGAAAAGAACAACTTTCCTTAAGCGGTGTTTCTCTGCTAAAGTGTCGTTACTCCCACTTCTATCTTCATTTGGTCTTACATTTGGGCTCAGTATTTTATCACTCTTCCTCTACTCACTTATGACCCAAAAAACAATGTTCTCCTACATCAATCTAGGAACCGTATCATTGCCACTAAGTATATTCTTATCATTTACATCAGGTCCGACTGGTGAAGAATTAGGGTGGCGTGGTTATATGAGAGAAGAATTTAATAAAAAATATCATTTTTTAAAATCTTCTATTTACCAAGGCCTAGTCTGGTGTTTCTGGCATACACTTCTGTGGGTTGTAGATTCAAAATTTACGGACTGGCGCGCGGTTCCTTATATTATTGCTAATATAGTTGTAATTACATCTATTACTATTTGTATGAATATTATTTTGGAAAAATATAATAACTTGATTTATTCTATTTTCATGCATTTTGGCTTTAATATCGTATATGTATTTTTGGATGCTGATATCGGATTTTTTATCATTTTGACCTTGCTATACCTACTTATCACACCGATTGCAATTCATATACGAAATAAAACTGTGGAGAGATTATAATGGGAAAAATCCACCATTAACCGTACAAAATTTTGAGCCTATTCTGAGAAAAAGTCCAACAATTAACTTTTAAAATGAAATAACTTGCAAATTCCTTAGTTTAGTCATTATTTAATCTATCGCTATTTCACTCTATTACTGTTTCAGTAACAAGCTTACCTAATCAACAGTTCGAACTTAACATTTCATCTCGTAGGATCTTAGAGTAAACTACCGAATTTTCAGTGATCTTGCGACAGTGATCATATCCTTGCCAAATGTGGAATATGGCATGAGGATACTTTTTGGGGACAACTTTTTTAGCAGCAAGCAAGTCGAATTCTTTTGAACCATAAAAGAAAACACAGCTTTTTTGTTCCTCTAGCGTAAGGTTGGGCAAAGCCACAAATGCACAATCATGGGAAATATGTTTGATGCTTTCTTCATCCATAGCAATGAAAGAATCCGCCATCATCTCTCCTTTTTCTCCATAAAGTGAAACCATCTTATGAACAGCTATATCTCTATTTCGCAAGGCTTTTCTATGCTTTATTAACAATAAATACCTAGTAAATACATCTAGCAAAGGCGCATTTGTCCATAAACTAACCCCTTCAAAAACAAGTTTCCCAAACTTGATATCCTTATGATTCAATAATTGCAGTAACACAACTCCACCCAAGGAAGCACCGAACGCTAAACGCAAGTCTTTAATATGATGATCCTTTAAATATTCATAAATCATTTGGCTTTCCTTAAGAGCCGATTCGTAAATGGTCGAAGCTGATTGCCCATGTGCAGATAAATCCGGAATGATATATCTAAACTCTTGTCCCATCTGATCTGCAATCAGCGATTTCATCCCTTGTGCAGAAGATAACATTGGATGGATTAATAATATCGTCTCCTTCTGATTAGAATTAAGATCAAGAATGTTCATTTTTTTCCACCAGATTTCCTTCCTTTACTACTCTTCTTAAGTTTCATCCAGATAAATATTGACTGCTAGGTATTCTTGCTTTTTAGCATAAGCAAATACATCTGAGGCTCTAATATAATCAAAAATATTTTCCTCGATATCTTCGTCCCAGGTCGCTTCACTGAAGATTTGATTATCTTCACTAGCTTCATAGAAAATATCAAGGTGAACTTGATAAAACTCTTCATCTTCATTTGGAGCTTGCCTTACTAACGATAGTTGAAACATGGGTTTATTAGATATAGCTGAATATGCCCCTGTCTCAAATAAAATCATCTCATCCTCAATAGGAACGCTACACAAATCTTCAAAGATTTCTACCATATCCTCTAAAGGCATCTTATCAGTGATTCTATCTTTTAAAAATTCAAGTGATTGCTTCATGCTTTTCCTCTTTCTACATAATTGCCATCAGAAACTGACTTAAAATTAAAAATGACTTATAAATCAAAGTAGTATCTTCTTATTGGAGTTGCTACTATAGATGCCATAACAACTATACCGATAACAATCCATAGCCAGATATTCCTTTGGGCCTCTTCGATGACAAAAGCACTAAAATAAAGGATCACCCAAAGTATAGACAGATAGAGAGATCCCACACCTAAAAAAAGCCCTGTCATCCAAGTGTAGGGAAATGGTTTCCTGATAAGATAATTCTCTAAAATAAAATAAGAAACAATCTCTCGAATTCACTTAACTTTCTTATCTCTAATCTAGATTTTAACTCAATAGAATGACTAATATCAGCTTGGAAAAAATCTATTAAAAAGGAGAACCCCTACTCCCTTCATTATACTACATAAATAGGATAAAAGACTGAACCATATAGTTTTCACCTTGGTTTCAGTCTTATTTTTTTATAAGAGCCACGTTGTAAAATGAAGTGCAACACAAAGTTCCTCATCCTACTTATAAAAAATCTTGACCCAATCCTGCTTTGCACTTAGGATACGAGCAACATACACTGTATGCTTCTCCATATAATAAAATGCGAGATAGTTCTCTATTGGCATATAACGATAGGGTTTTCCATCATTCGTCATCTCACCATACCCTCGGCTTGATACCAGAGGACACGCTTCTGGAAAAAGTTCTAAGGTCTCAAGAGCACTTAAAAGCAAATCGACTTTACCATCTGCAGCTTGCTGGCTATAAAAATTCACAAGAATATAGTCGTGAATATCACGCAAGTCCTGCTTAGCTCGATCTGCAAGAAAGACCTGATAGCGTTTCAACTTAGTCAAGACCAAATTCCTTTCTCACATCGGCTACAGAAGTGACTTTCCCTTGAGCAATTTCCTGGTGCCCAACTAAAATCTCCTTCTTCAAATCCTCAAAGGCCACTTGATACTGCGTGTTCTGCAAATCACTTGAAACAAATTCTCTTGGATCCACAGTCCCGTTGGCAATTTTTCGAAGCGCTGCATTCAGGACATCTGACACAGAAATTTTTTCATCTGCAAGTACTTCTTTTGTTTTCTGGTAAAATATCGCATCTGCGCGAAAATTCACTGCTTTCGTGTTTGCCATTTCTACCTCTCCTTTGTACATACAATTTGTATATACATTCTACCATACGAAAGAGAAGAGATTCAAGTGAAAAATAGATTCTTCTTTCACCAAATATAAGGTGAGATAGATAAGAGAGCTGAGTTTATGACTAGCGACAAATAGTTTTAAACAGAAAAAGGTGATAGATTGTTCTGTCTATCACCTTGTGTTTGCTATTGATCATCTTGTAATTGTGCTTTGCTTTTCTAAATCATGACACATACTCATCAATAATATTCTAAAGGGTAGAAATTATGTCATATTTTGGGCTTATTTTGTCACATGTTTCTTTTTTCTATGAAGTCTCTTTCTTTTCTCGAAAATGAAAAGGTCTTTTTCAATCAATTTTTTTTAAAATAATCTTGTTCATGACGTTACGTAACGATGTATAATAGGTATGAGGAGGTGGGTAATGATGGCTAAATATAGAGCAATTCCGGAAGGATTTATGACAGTTGGGGAACTTGCTAAGAAAATGGGCGTTACCATCCGTACTCTACAATATTACGATAAAGAGGGGCTACTTTCCCCATCGGCAGAAAGTGAGGGAGGTCGCAGGCTTTATACCGATAAAGATATAGTGCTACTCCATCAGATTCTATCTTTAAAATCACTGGGCTTTTCTCTCAAGGATATAAAGAGCCGTTTGATCTCTTTAAAAACACCTGATGATGTTGCTAAAGCTCTTACTGAGCAGGCAGATGTTCTTCGTAAAAATATAGAGCAACTTAAGGATTCTTTGATCGCAATAGAGCAGTTAAAGGTAGAAGTTTTACAAATACAAACGGTCAATTTTAAGAAATATGCAGACATTATTGTCAATCTACAGATGAAGAATGACTCCTACTCTCTCATTAAGCGCTTTGATGATGATACGCTCGACCAGATACGCAGTCGATTTGACAAGAAAAGCGGACAAGACTTTATAGACAGGTTGAACCACCTAAGTGATCAAATCGTGGAGCTTCAAAAAGAAAACGTACCAGTTGAAAGCGAACAAAGCCAACAAGTTGTGCAAGAATACTGGAGCTTGATTATGGAGTTTACAAATGGTGATATGAGCATGCTTCCTAAGTTGATGGAGGTCGGGAATATTGGCATCGCTACAAACGCTTGGGAAGAAAAACAAAAAATCGTCAATGATTATTTAGGACCTGCTTTACAAGTCTATTTTTCAAGACTTGGAACCAATCCCCTTGAGGAGGTAGAACCATGAAAGACGCAATAGAGGTTTCTGGATTAAAGAAAAGTTATGGTAGCAATATGGTTCTTAGAGGTCTCGATTTTCAAATCAAACAAGGAGAAATCTTTGCTCTACTCGGAGTGAACGGAGCTGGTAAAACAACAACGCTTGAAGCTATCGAAGGTCTGAGAAAATATGACGAAGGCACTATCGTTGTAAACGGGAAAACCGGAATTCAACTACAGTCCTCCTCTCTACCCGCCCACATCAAACCAATGGAAGCCATAAAGCTCTTTGCAAAATGGAATCATACATACATTGATGATGCTATGCTAAAGGCCCTTGGCATAAAAGAAATGAAGGAGTCGCAATACATAGAATTATCCACCGGTCAAAAAAGAAGATTACATCTTGCTCTTGCACTTATCAGTAATCCAGATATTATTTTTCTCGATGAACCAACAGCGGGACTTGATGTTGAAGGACGACTATCTCTCCATGAACAAATCCGAAAGCTCAAATCACAGGGGAAGACAATCGTCTTGGCAAGCCACGATATGGCCGAAGTTGAAACCTTATGTGACCGCATTGCTATTTTGAATAATGGAAAGATTGTCTTTTGTGGTACTCCTTCAGAACTAACAGACAGGTTGGGAAGAAACTATTTCATCCATTTAAAGACCCGGGACGGAGAAGAATCTTTTGAAACAGATACGATCGAGGACACTTTGATTTCTTTATTGGAAGAATGCAAACAGAAAAATATCCAGGTATTGGATATTAAGGTTGATCGTGGTACACTGGAGCAGCATTTTATCGAAATGGCAAGGAGGGGATCGGAATGAATGGATTCTTATATAGCCTAGCATTACAGTGGAAATTGGACATACGAAGTAAGTCTCTCTTGGTTACTTACTATATTGTACCGCTTATTTTCTTTCTTCTCATGGGTGGTATTTTTACTTCCGTTATGCCTGAAATGGGTAGTACACTCATACAGTCAATGATTGTCATGAGTGTTTCCATGGGGGCCTTTCTCGGCTTACCACCTTCCTTGTTTGAAACATACGGAAGCGACATAAAAAAGATTTATAAAGCAAATGGTGTGCCTATTCACTTAGGATTGGTGACCATGGTTCTCTCTGCCTTTGTTCATTTGATAATGACCTGTATAGTGATCCTACTACTTGCTCCAATTTTATTTAAAGCAAGTCTACCAAGTCAACTTCCCCTATTCTTTCTCGCACTGGCCATCTACATTTTCGTATCGTTGAGTATCGGAAGTATACTGGGCCTTACTGTAAAAAATCAAGCAAAGCTTACCATGATAGCGCAACTTGTCTTTTTACCCTCAATTATGCTCTCAGGAATCATGTTTCCTAGCAACTTACTACCTGATTTTCTTCAAGCAATCGGGCGTCTTTTCCCAGCCTTTTGGGGATTTCGATTGATGGTCAATCATGGTTTTGGTCTTGAAAATCTTTGGTATCTGATTCTTGTATCCTGTATTGCAGTAATATCCTGTATCCTCCTCTTGAATCAGCAAAAATCTAACTAGTGCCTGAATAAATCCATAGCAACATTAACTTTTAAACAAAAGCGACGAGATTGTTACTTATCCCGTCGCTTTAGTGTTTTTGGTTGTTTTTATCTAATCTCTGTTATGTTATTGAAACTTCTTGCTCCCATCGTCTAAGCACATCTTTTAAAGGCTCATCAAGATAGGTATAGGTCTTATCCTTAATCCAATCAGGAATACCATATGCGGCCTCTGCTATACTCCCGGTAATGGCAGCAAGAGTATCACTATCCCCACCAAGAGAGATGGCATTCCTAATAGCATCTTCAAAATCTGTACTTTCAAGAAAAGCAATGATGGCTTGAGGTACCGTATCCTGACAGGTTTCATTGAAATGATAAGTAGGACGAATGTCATCTAGAGACTGAGAGAGATTGTAGCCATACTCTTTCTCTATGTATTCCCTGATGCGTTTTTTACACTCTGTAGGATGATCATTGATTGGTTGCTCGTAGTCGCCACAGTAGCCTCCAAAGTAATAGCGACACATAAAGATAGCATCAGACGTCGCCATAGCTCCCTTGACACCCTCTGGATGGTTATGAGTCACCTCTGCAGAAAGTCGTGCGAGAGATCTTCTAGAAGGCCAGGCTCCTGTTCTGGCACAGAAACTACAATCCATGACCCAAGCACAAGGAGAAACACGCATGGCAGAGCCATTGCCAAAGCTATTATAAGGGGAACGATCATTGCTTTGAATCCATGTATTAAATCTAGCCCCGTACCCAGCATCGGGATACATTCTGCCATATTTCTTCATGGCATCAATAAAGTCATCCTTCTGACCGCCGTTCATGATGGCTTCAGCAACAGCACAGGTCATGACAGTGTCATCTGTGAAAAAACAATCCTCACGAAATAATGGAAAGTCTTTCGTTTTAATATTGCCCCATTCGTAAACAGAACCTACAATGTCTCCTACTATTGCTCCTAACATAAGATTCCTCCTTATGGCATATCAGATTTCCAATGGGTCGCTCTTTAAAAATGGTACCACCAAATCAATCCACTCTTGAGGCAGGTAAGCTGATAAATAGCCATGGTTATAGCCCTTTGCTTCATACAGGATCGTATTGGGATGTAGCTGCTGAAATAATTTCGCCGATGCTTTCACACAGTTTAATTCTTTTTCACCATAGATATACAGAACCTGCGCCTTACTAGCAGAAATCGTGTCCTTTAGCTTGTAACGTCCCATATAGGTTTTGTAAATGGTCACCAATGTTTTGATAGGTGTCCTTGGCAGATGCTCCAAATAATATGCTTTTATTTCCTCTGGATAAGCCAGTTTAGGATAGAGTTTGTTCATCATGCTTAATTGAAGTTTGCAAGAGAATTTACTGAACATCAGTTTACCAAATAGAGCTACTAGAAAGATGCTGATTTTAGCTAACCTTGGTTGAGGAATACAGAGGCTTCCATCTATGATGGACTTCTCAGCTATCTCGCTGTCTAATGACAAAAGTTCCATGGCAATTTGACCACCAAGTGAAACACCACCGATCGCAAACAACTTCCCACCACAGTTTGCTTTGACATAGTCTAGGATCTCCAAAGCGGAATCTTCCGTAGAAACATAATCGATGTGATATTCTTCGCCGTGGCCATTCAAAGTGGGTAGAATAACACGGTATTCTTCTGACAAGATCCGCGCTTGACGAAGATAATTCCACCAAGAACTACCACCGCCATGTATCAGTAAGATAGGAGGCAAATTCCTATCACCAAATTCATGGAATTTCATGTTTAAACTCCTTACTGTATGACTTTCACTAGATACATCCTTCGTTTGACGTAATTGTAATGATATTTTTAGATAGAATTTTTATTATCTATCCCACAAAAAAGAATGAACCTGCCACTCCTTTCTGAAATCTATAGATCCAGCTATTTCTCCAATTTTATTACCTTATCATAGCGCTTCAAGTCCTCTTCACTATAGTGATGAATCACTTCTACAAGTGCTTGAGGGAGGGAGAAGAGAAGGTGACTGATTTTCTCTTGATTTTTAAAGTCCAGATTTGCTTTGACCTCATCAGCTAGGATAAATTGGCGATTGTGATAGAGAGCACGGGCAATTTCCAAGCGCTGCTTCTCACCACCTGACAGAGTCTGGTTGCTAAGATTTTTGTTTTGAAGAGCTTTCAAACCAGTTTGTTGCAGGATTTCGTCCATCCTTACAGAATCTAGTTCTTGTCCCAAAGCAATATTTTCCTCTAGGCTCAAACCATCAAAGATATGACTAGACTGGAGAATGTAAGCTCCCACCTGATAGAGTTCATCCGAGGTTAGCTCTTGCCCATGGTAGCGAATTCGACCATGACTAGGCTCAATTTCACCATAGATTAGGTTCAGTAAGGTTGTTTTTCCTGACCCACTTTCTCCGATAATGGCAATCTTTTCCCCTACCTCAATAGTAAGGTCACAAGGGGCTAGGATTTCTTGACCATCACGCTCTACACTGACTTTCTCTAACTGAATAGGAAAGACGGAACCTTCGAGAACAGAAGGCATATCCAAGTCTACTCCCAACAATTTTTGATATTTATCACAGAGAGACTTGGCTGATTTTCTAGTATTGATAAAGTAAGATAACTCCTGAAATTGATAGCCAATATTATACGATACGAGGTAAATTCCTACAAAGCTGGCTGCAGATAGGTAGTTATAATAGGTCATGAAACCACCAATGACAATAGGCGCAACAGAGCAAAAAGCATCAATTCCATTGATAAAGAGACTATTTATGGTCCGTTGCTTTTCATAGGCGATTTCTTCCTTTAGAGCCTTGTGCAAATCTTTGGAGAACAGTTTGTAAAACAAACTTTGTCCCCGATAATACCGTATGGAACGAGCACCTGCGATCATATTGGTTGCTTGAGAGACATAGGCTTGATTAGCTAAGGACTTCTCCTTCGTAATTTCATCCAAACGTTTAGAGCCAATTCCACTACAAAGGACAGGTATCGAATAAAAAATGATAAAGAGCAAGCCAAGATAAAAATTAGTCCAAAGAGCGTAACAGATAGAGACGGTTGTAAATCCCAAAGAAGAAATGATAATAACAGTCGGCTCAATATAATTATCTTCTAGCTGTTTTACATCATTTTCCAAGTCTGACAAAACTTCTTCATCCGCTATCCGACGGCTATATAAGAAAGTCTGAAAGATCCCCTTCTTAATACCCGACTTGAAGTCTGTCAGCACTCGTGCATAGTAATAACGTTTCCCTGCCAAACCTAGCAAGAGAATCAAATTTCCAACAATCCCCCAAAACAAGACCTGCCATAGCAAATGCAACTGGTGATTGGTAAAACTGGAGACAATATACTGAATCAAAGCTGGTGTAATGATAGCCTCCAGCCAAGTAATCATAATCGCCACAAAATAGAAGAATAAGTGCTTCTTGGTTACATAAGATCTAAGCATAACGTATAAACCTCCTGAAGTTATTTACCAACTTAGATAGTCGCTCTTTAACTCTTTGCTGGGATACAAACACTTTAAAAATATTTCATTCAAAGATTTTTATGCTTTACCAGCAGAACTACAGATGCAGCGTGGTGCTGGAAAGCATCTTTATTATAGAACGAAAGCAACTAGTCTGGCTTTGTTATTATATGATTGAGCGAATTTATCACTCTAAGAAATGTAAAAACCTACCGACAAGTCTTCATCAGATTCATGTGGTTTCCAAGCTACATTAAAACCGTATCTATCGCTCCAATCTGGATGCCAGTCGTTATAATATGGGACACGGCTGTATTTGCCAAGTGTCACTTCATCCTCCTCTGTTGATTCCTGACAGGTTATCCCAAACTGGATACCATCCAGTTCCCAGGAATTTCCCCAAACATATTCATCAGAAATGACATCAACCCAGCGGGAAGCGTCAATCTCAAAGTCAGTACATAACTTCAACGATTGGAAAGTACTGTAGTGCATATTGTAAGGTTTTATATGTATAGCGCAGTCAACGTGATATTTTTCATAGTTGGCATTTAACAAAGTAACCTTCATAGGAATGGGAACGCCATTCAGTTCCAACCACCAGTATCCAAGTTTATTGTGCAAAATATCAAAATATTCGTCTGCTACTACTGATTTAGAAGAATCATCTATTTGCAAACATCTACCTGACCTCAATAATTCCGCTGCAATCTCTTTTGCTTTCTCTTTATCAAAATCAGAATAACGCTTAATCACACGCTTTAACTTGTCAATTGGATATTAGAGGTCTTTTTGCGAAGCCTGAAATATCTTCACAACATGAGCAACCTTTTCGACGTTGTTGATTCCAACAGGTACAACCACAAAATGGTCTTCCCTGATTGATTCATCCTCGCAAATATAGATGTACTCCTCACCAAACTCTGAGAAAGTGACTGATGCAACTCTGTAAACTACATCTGATGAATTTGAATCAGTTTCTTGATCAGTTAACCCCTTCTCTTTACGATCTAAATCTATCCACTTATAGAAAGTATAACGATTTGGATTCTCATCCTCACCGAAAACCATCAAGCTATGACAATTTGGACATTGCCAGGCATAGTACGAAGCCTCAGTAATATCATAATAATCAATCTTATTATTTTCATCTGCGGTATCCGTTATCTCTTCCCATAACTCATCCGAGAATACCGAAAAAGCATTCGGGTCTGGGGCAGCATGGTCATTCATTGGATATCCGCATTGACAAGTCCACTTACCCATAATATAACTCCTACAGCTAGCAACCAATCATACCGTTTATCGTTTTAGCTTATTATACCACGAAACAACACAAAAAACCGCAACCTTTCGATTGCAGTCTCTTACAAGTCAACTTCTGTTCCTTCAAGGAAAGTTACAGTAATCTGCCCACTTTCTGAAATTATGATGTTGTCGAAAATTCGGCACATAATAGTGCTTTCAAAATGGTTAGATCAAAAATCTATTTCATCGCCTTGCTATAATTCATGTGTAAAATATTTATCACCCTCAGACGCATCAGTATCTCCGTTAGCTCCCATTCCAAAACTGGATTTAAAAAGACTTTTCTATAATGATAAATTTTATCACGTACAAAACGGGACAGTTCTCTTTTTCTCATGTTGCATTTTTAAGATGCCTGAACGGAGACCATATGTGCGTAAACACCGTCTTTTTCCATGAGTTTCTCGTGATTTCCACGCTCTATGATTTTTCCGTCAGATATAACAAGGATCTGGTCTGCATCTCTTATCGTCTTTAATCTATGGGCAATGACAAGAAGCGTCTTATTCTTGCATAGTTCCGAAATCGCTTCTTGTATCGCACGTTCATTATCTGCGTCAACACTTGCTGTTGCTTCATCTAAAATAACGATGGGCGAATCCTTCAGGATACATCTAGCAATGGAAAGTCTTTGCTTTTCTCCGCCGGAAAGCGATGCTCCACCTTCTCCGATTACCGTATCAAATCCTTCCGGAAACGACATAATAAAGTCATAACATCTTGCCTTCTTTGCAGCCTCAATTACTTCTTCCCTTGTAGCATCAGGCCTACCAATTACGATGTTGTTGTATATTGTGTCCTTAAAAAGATAAACCCTCTGGAACACCATACTGATTTTATCCATAAGGCTTCCCAAAGAAACATTTTTTATATCTTTGCCATCAACTTTAATCGTTCCCTCCTTGATATCCCAAAATCTTGCAAGAAGAGAGGCTATTGTAGATTTTCCACCACCTGACGGTCCTACAAGAGCAGTCATTTCCCCCTTTTTCATAGTAAAAGAGATATGATTCAACACATTCTTTCCTGTATAGCCAAAGCTTACATCGCTATACTCAACAAGAGAATCATTTCCCCCTGCATCTTTAGATAATGCAATATCAGCAAAATCATGAAGTTCTTCAGCTTCAAACAACTCTTCTATTCTGTCTAAAGATGCCGCTGTTACGGTAAGTCTGGTAATTTGTCCATAATAGCTCTCTATGGAAATAAATAGATCAAATAAGAACAATACCATTCCCACCATATAGTCCGACGCCATTTCTCCCTTCGTATATAATAGGCCTGCTACAGCAAGCATAAAGGATGTGCCAATCCCGTAAGTAAGGTATAAAGCTCTCGCCCACGGCCCATAACTTTTCTCAAAATCAATACTTTCCCTGCAGCTTTTATCAAACTCAGCGGAAAGACTTTTTGATTTTTCCCCTAGCATATTAAATGACTTGATAATTCCTATTCCTTCGGCAAAAGCCAAAACCTCTTCCGTAAGCGATTCACTTCCCTCTTGCTTCGTCTTGGAATGCGCAAGAGTCGTTTTCATCATGCAATTTCCAACGATAAAAAAGGCGATAATGACTAAGCATGCAGCAACCCCTAATCGTATATCCATGACAAACATCATGAGTGTCATGAGCCCCTGGGAAATCATAAAAGTCACAAGTTCCGACAAAACACCCATACAGCACTCTTCAATAAACACCATGTCTGTACATAGAACCGTGCTTATTTTTCCCATATTTCCTTCTGTAAAGTATCCCATAGGAAGATTCCGGAGATGATCTCCGAGTCTCATTCGCATATCCGCAAACACCTCATATCCTGTTGCGGATTGAAGAACATTCGTGATGTGTTCAAAAACAGCTTCTACCGCTATACAAATAACAAGACCAATTCCGAGATAAAGGCATATCTTTTCATTCATCTGCCCCTTCATAAACAGACTGATTGCAAAAAAACTGAAGATTAACGGTGCCTTCATCATAATCCCCTTGATGAAAGAAGTTAGATACGAAGCTCTAATTCTGGAGCTATATTTTCCTGTCATACAAACGATTCTATGCAGTATCTTTAACATGCCTTCTCCCCCTTAATCTTCCATGTACTTGCACTTACAGAGGCCTCCCAGAATTTCATATACTCCGGACATTCTTCCAAGAGCTTCTCATGCTTATCGACTGCCATACACTTGCCCTCCTTTATCACACAAATCTTATCCGCATTTTTTACCGTGGAAAGTCTGTGCGCAATCACAAGCACCGTCTTATTCTTTGTGATTTCATCAAGAGTAGCATTTAATTTTTCTTCATTTTCAGGGTCCATAAAAGCAGTAGCCTCGTCCAAAACAATAATCGGCGCATCCTTCAAAATCGCACGTGCCAAGGAAATTCTCTGGCGCTCCCCTCCGGACAGTTGCTTTCCACCGTCTCCCGCTATAGTATCTATTCCATCTTGAAGTTTCTTCAGAAATTCATCACACTGCGCTCTCTTTGCTGCTTTGAGCACCTCTTCTCTTTTTGCATCGGGCTTTCCGATAAGAATATTTTCATAAAGACTTGTATTAAATAAAAATTGCTCCTGCGAAACATAAGAGACCTCATTATTCAGTGCTTCCAGAGACATGTCTGTGATATCCTGTCCACCGATCCGGATTTTTCCCTCATTCAAGTCATAATAATGCACTAAAAGCTTAGCCAGTGTAGATTTTCCGCTTCCCGATTCTCCCACCAGAGCGGTTGTCGTTCCCTGCTTCAGTTCGAGACTTACCCCATGAAGAATCTCTTTCTCTCCATAAGCGAATCTGACATTTTCAAACTGAACATCCCTATTCACGCCACTAAACTTTTCACTTCCCTCTTTAAGAGCCGGTTTATCCATAAGATGTTCCAGCTCTGTGATTTTATAATTCAGCTGAGGAAACTTTCCTGCATAATTCATCGCCTTCATAAAAGACGGACCGACTGCGAAAGACAAACAAAGCACTAAAATCAGTTTATCTAAAGCAAGACTTCCACTGATAACCCAAAATGCCCCTACTGGAATAATGAAAAGCGAAAGACTCGGCAAAACGCTGGAATACATGGCCATCCAGGGCCAACAAGCTTTGTACCATAAAAGTGTAAAATCTCTGTAGTTCTTTACGACTTCTCTAAATCTTTTATAAGAATCGCCGTCCTTATTGAATACCTTCACCACTTCCATTCCATTTACATATTCAATAATCGTGTTATTCATCACTGCAGCGGATTCATAGTAGGCATCCATTTTCGAGTTGCCCTGCTTCATCATCATGCCCATGGCAAAGATTCCTACGAGAATGGGAATAAAGGAAAGCAAAGCTAAGCGGTAATCCACCGCAAACATCAGAACGAGGATGGCAAACGGAATCAAAATATTGGCAATCCCTTCCGGAATCGCATGAGCAAGTAAAAGCTCGATCATATCAATATCTTCAGTAAATACCTTTTTTATACGTCCTGTACCAAGGCTCTCTATATTTCCGAGAGGCTGTTTTTCCAGTTTCCCCTGCAGAGATATTCTTAAATTTTTTAGGGTATTGTATGCACTGATATGGGAAAATATCAGTCCTTTCACATAGACAAAAGAATAAATGATTTCAGATAAAAGTATCCCTAACACCCTCAGCATCACATATTCCAAACTAATCGATTGCCCCTTTGTCAATGGTGAAACAATCTGATACAGAAAAAAATAGGGCATTATTTTTGCCACAATTCCAATACACATCATCATTACCGCTCTGAACGTGTATTTCTTGTATTCTCCCATATAGGGAGCTACTTTTTTAAACATTTCGCTCTCCTTTCGAGTTAGTTTAAACTAATGCTATTGTTTATTTTAAACCGTCTTTCGACGGTCTGAATTTATTAATCCATTATTCCCACTGCATTTTTCCAATCCATGAATCTGCATACAACTTTGCAATGCTCTTCAATTTCTTTCCAAGACATTTCATGAATGAAAGGCTCATAAACAGATGTCCAGAATATCGTACAGAGAACATGCATTTCCTCATCCGTAATCTCCGCTTTAGCGATATCTCTCTTTTTTGCCTCTTCATAATATTGCTTATAGGCATGCGTCATGCGATAAGCAAAATCATGCCCGAAGTTCTCATGCACTGTCCCGGCGGATTTTTCTAAAAGTAATACAAATTCTTCTCGAATATCCCATAGGATTCGAAACACATCTAAGATGTATTTCTCATTCATAATCCATGTATTTCTTACTTCTTCATCGCTCATAGAGGAGAAATCCACATCTGTTCGTTCCGAAACAAAACTATCTAAAGTTGCTACAGCCTTTTCAACAACTGCTCTAAACAGTTCTTCTTTCCCTTTATATCTTTTATAAACAGCCCCAGTTGTTATCTTTGCATTCTCACATATCGTTTTCAGTTCGGCTTTTATAAATCCCTTTTCAATGAACTCTTTACGAGCACTTTCAATAAGCCTTGAATCAATGCTTGTATCACGGTTTGACATTTACTTTCTCCTCAAGATATTACGATAATTTGATTACCGATAATTCGTTTATCAATTATATTTGTAACATTTCATAGTTTAAATGTCAACTGTTTTTCTTGGCGCTTTGAATTATCGTGTGTATAAAAAATCCCTCCATAGAATATGATTGAAATTCAATCATATTCTATGGAGGGCGGAATATATCATTCCAAATATTGATTTTTCTACACTTATGCTTTATGTCACTGATTCCGGCATTGTAAAATCGGAAATCATCTCTGTTGATGGTGCTATTTTTTTGATATCATGCTTGTCCGAAAAAATGGAAATTCCTTTTTTAATTATTCAAATTATCAATTTTCTACTGCAACAACTTTCGATAAACTCTCCATCGTGAGTTGCCACAATAATCGTCTTTCCCATTGATTGAAGTTCTTTTAAGATTTCTGATATATCCATCATATGCTTATAATCCAAGCCACTTGTTAGTTCATCCAAGAGAATTATATCATTATCTTCAGCTATAGCGCTGGCTATAGCAACTCGTTGCATTTGCCCTCCAGAAAGACTTAGTGGATGTCTTTCCTCTACCATTCATAAATCTAGTTTTTTCAAGATAGTAAGTGCATTATCTCAATCTTCTTCCATTCCTAATCGAACTTCCTCTAATACACTATCGGTAAATAGTTGGTGACTTACATCCTGCATAAGCATTTTAAAAAAGTGGTCTTTCCTCAATTTATTTTCATACCATGATGTAAAATTTCCTGATTGAACATCAATAGAATTCCTGTTAATAGAAATAATATGATTGATACAACCATCCAAAAAATCTCTATCATGAGATATAAGCAAAAAACCTTTTTTACCTTTTAGATATTCGCTTACAATTTTTCTTCCGTCCATATCTAAATGATTTGTTGGTTCATCTATAAGTAAAAAACCATCTTCTCTTGTAAACAAAATAGCTAAAAGTATTTTTTTTTGTTCTCCTTTAGAAAGCGTTTCAAACTTTCTGTAGACAAGACTCTCATCTACATTTAGCAAATTAAGTTCTCTAAATAATTTCCATTCTTCCTCATCTGAAATTAGTTCTTTATATAACTCAATCACCAATTTTGAAGTGTCACTTAAATTGGGTGGAAATTTAAGTGACACTTTTGCTGATTTTGCCTTGATAAACTTCTTGGTTTAGAAGTAGCCTAAATAGTGCTGATTTTCCAATTCCATTTCTTCCTATCAGCCCTGTTTTCCAGTTCGTATCAAATGAAAATGATACATTTTCAAATACAGGTTTGACATAGCCATAATATGAGAACGTGAGGTTTTCAATTTTAATTGTTGACATAAAAACACCCCCTCAAATTCAAATCCTATCATTTCTTTTTCTTTAGTTTTGGTGTGGGCAGCTCATCTGTTTCTACTTCGCTGATGCCTCAGCTCGTACAAGCAGTGACACCGCCTCAACATGGTGCGTTTGTGGACTCAAAAGGTTCAGTGAACCTTTTGAGGATTAACTGCGTTTCACTAACAAACTTACACACTCGACGTGTCCTGACGTTATCTTCCTATACTATGAAACGAAATGATGATTCAAAATATATCCGAATTAAACCATTAAACGTAACTATAATTATTAACCAATTATATTCTAGTCTTGCTTAATTACATGCACCCGCCCAGAGTAAGAATAATTTGTGTGTGTTTAAAGCCCTTATTTTTTTCACTACATTCCATAACAATGTAATAGTCGTCATCCTTCTCTGCTTTCACAACAATCCCCATAGAATAAGGTGTTTTCCAAAGAGGCTTAACACCATAATAACTTGCTACAAACTCATTAGTCGGATTCGGAACCTCAGTGCTAAAACCATTTTCAAACAGCCATGCATGCCAATTTTTGAATGCCGGTGGAAAGCCCATGGTAAAAATAGATTGCATAACTGCTATTGAGAAATCTATCTCTTCTTCTAGGTTTATTACATACTTTTCAGTAGGAACTAGTTTATATCCATCAACAGTTTGGGCTTGTGTCATTCCATCATTAAGTTTAAGTTTCTTCATGATAATTTCCTTTATATATCTTTTGATTTCGGCCTTGCATCAGCATATGGGCGATATTGATTTACAAACTGGTTAACTGTCAAAAACGAATTGCCAAGTTCATTTAAGCTAAGTACTAACATGTACTCCGCAACCTCCCCTGCATGATTAATGCAACGCATTGGGTCTAACTTTTTACGAAAAGTCTCAAATGTATCGCCAACAACTTCCCACTCATCATCTTCTTTATCATAATAACAATGAAGGTCTCGCCATAATTCTTTATCATTTTCTTCAAAAAATTCTTCATCAGCAGAAAAATGAGCCCATGGAAATAGCTTAGGAAAAACCTCTGTGTATGGAGTAAAAGGAAACCAATACGGATACAAATACTCTTTAGTTTCATTCCCATCATTGACAATTAACTTGGTCTCGCCTCTGCCACTTGATTTATTAACCCATTCATTTGAATATAGTTTTACTTTACCACCATTTTGAATAATTTCCATAAACTTTTTCTGAGATAGTAAAAAGTTATAATTCTGTACATGTTGGGGTAAATTTGAATAGGAAAGAAGACTATTTTGAGAAGACTCATTTAAAAAAACCTGATCCAACGGAACCTTAACAAAAAAGCCTTTTCCTTGTCCATCATTGGTTCGTTCAATGGTTTCAGTAGTTAATTTTTGCCAAATGCATGTATCATCCTCAGGGTTATATAAAACTACTATGCAAGGGAGAGAATTCATAGTCCAGTAATTATACTGTCTCTCATTTATACCTCTAAAAATAATACTATTACCACGTTTTTCTTTAAACCAGCTTGACCCTGACTTTATCTGTAATGCAATCAGTTGCTTGGGATTCATATTGTCAATAAATTCCATATGAGCATCTATACCAACATCATCTATTGGTTGTTCTCGGAACATCCATTTATTGCGTTCTGCAATCTCGGCACAGTGGTATATCCCAATTCGTTCAGTCGAATTTGCCATAAACACTTCCTTTTAATTAATTTATATTACCAATTTTTTGTATGTAGTATTTTAACTTAAAATACTATATAAAATATGCTTCAAATTCCATAAAATTAATGCGACGTAATAGTAATTTAGGTACCGAAATGATTGTCAGAATCTCATTTTCACGAGTAAAAAATTTTACTTTATATGTATCTTTATCCTCTTTGGAAAGCACTATTCCTACTAAGCCTTTTTGAAAGCCCTTATAGTTAGCAATCAGCTCGACATACATGTCAGCTACCTTTTTACCATAACTACTTTGATTAATCAAATCTAGTAACGAGGAGCTCTCTGGAATTTCTGATTGATGAAATTCAAACGCCCCAGTACCTATTGTTCTACCAAATCCTCCGTGAAATCCAGTCCCCATTAGGCACCTCCCTGCATATAAGCCAACGAAGTGTTACTTGGATAGTGAAGAATATTAATTCCTTGAAGACGATACCAAGCAAACACATCATCTAGTAAGGCACCATATACAAGAATTGTATGAGGACTAAGTTTATCAACAACATAATCAAGCCCGTTGATAAAATGCTTTCTATCATCTAAATCTCTCATCTGACCATGCGAACCGACAGAAATCACATTATCTTTTGATATACCCAGGCAAGCAATATCGTAAGTTCTCTCATCCCCCCAACGAATATTTGGAATGACTGGAATTCCCATTGATTGAAGCCAATTACCTATAGCACGACTTCTGTATATATTATTTACTTGCATGTTATACGGCATGTCTCTAAATAGACTAAAATCAGGAAGGATAACCCCTTCAAACTTAGAAAGTGTATCCAAATGAAGTTTTGGATTCTTCCAAATATTTTCAAATTTATAATCATCCTCATAAAAACATAGCCATGAAAATTTCTCCTTAGTTTGATGCCTTTTTGAAAATAGAACCATTTTTTCTGGCAAAATGCCATTATAAGGTCTAATAATCGGAATTTCTTCTTTTCCTGCGTAAGCAGCATCTTTCACTAGGAATGCATTAAAAACGTCTTTGCAACCTTTTCGATTACCTTGAATTTTTACCATAGAGTAAACCTTTCTATTGAAATATCCAGACGACTATGGTAAACTGATATTGTGTATGTCGGTTTACCCAGCCGCTCTATCCAAGCCTTGAGTCCCCACTCAAAGGCTTTTTCTTTTACCAACCTTCTTTTTCATATTGTCCAAGTTGAATACTAGCCATTGCTTGTGTAACTTTGCATTGTTCTACGACCTCTTCAACAGATAAATTTTTAACTAATCTTTTTGGAACTAATAATTCTCCTGCGAAGCAGTTGGCTTGCCACTCAGGGTCTTCGTAGGCTTTTCTACTTTTCATTTCTTCAACCGTACGACAAAAAACTATCTCTTCTTGACGATGTTTAAAAAAATGAAGAAGTTCGTGAGCAATTGTGGATCTGGAAAATCCATCATCTTCACAAGCTTTCTCATATATATCTTCACGAATACGAATTAAGTTTTCACCTTTGAGGGTTTCTCCATAGTTATTAGGCATATCCTCAATTGGAACAATCTCATAATCATAATATCCAGTTTCCGCCAATAATTCAAAAACCTCAACAATTGGATAGGCAAGTTCATTAGACAACTTTGTCTTATCACGGAAATAATCAGCATAGTTTCGAATTTCTAATCTAGAACATGGGGCTACTTTATAATTATAGGTCATTAACTTCCTCCGAATTCTTATTAAAAAATTTAGCAAGTTTTGATAAATCTTGAGTATCAAATCTTTCAAGACTTCTCGCAAAAGCAAATGCTGTATCTTTTTGTGCATCAGTTAACATTTCCAGATTGATTTCAATCAACTGTTGACTAGCTTGCTGGGAACGTCTCAATTCAGCTAACTGCTCTCCGTCCAACTTGTACTCCTTTACTAGTTTTTCTTCCCAAGTTTTTGGGATTTTCTTTTTACCATTCTCTACAGCTGATAAAAAGGCTGAGCTGACACCTAGCTTTTCTGCCATTGTTTTGAGGATTTGGCCTTGGTCTATTCTTAATTTTCTTAGAAATTTTCCATATTCTGTAATCATTTTATTTTCCTCCATTTTACCTCTTATAATATAATTATAAACCATTTTCTAATATTAATCAACCTTTTTGGTTAATTATTTTAAATATTATGGTTAATTCAATTACTACACTAATCATAATAGATAATAAATCGTATTTCAAAAATAAAAAGGCCATAGCATGAGCACTTCCTCTCTTAGCTATGGCCTTATAAATTAACTTCTGTTACTTCTAAAAACATGACGGTGATACTGCCGTCTTCTCCTAGACTAATCTTCTCAAGTACCTTACACATCTTTCTTCCATCAAATGCTTCCTACTCGCTATCAAGGAGTTCCTTTAGTTGAGCCGCATGATACTTTTCCAGCCTTTGCTCTTCACTAAAGCTAGCCCACTTCTCTTCTAGCTTTCCCTTATTTTTACGAAGAACCTCTATGGCCCTAAGAAAAGCCTGCTGTAGGGGTTCCTCATCAATATGGAGATTGTTACACACCCACCAAAACTAAAAAGCCACTGTTTCCAGTGACTGCTTAGAAACCTTTCGCTTAAAGATTCCTAGTTTTTCACCAGCAGAGCTATACACTCAACACGTGGTGATAAGCAAACTTCTATATTATAGAACGAAAGTGACTGACTTGTTGTTTAAAATTATACTATAGAATGAAAATATTTTATAGTTACCATTTTTTAACTTTATAGTTTAGAATTATCATTTAATAAATTTACTTGCTAGCTTGTAAACTTGTTGAATCTCTTTACTTTCTAATTTCCAGCTATCAAGCTCAATTTTAATCAACTCCGGGAATTTCTTACTAATATCCCTTAAAGCATTTCCAACTGATTTTCTCACATATTCGCTTGCATCTTCTTTTAAGTTGGCAATCCTTTCAATAGCTTCATCTGGATTATCCTTGAAATATGGTCTACTCGTCCATATTCTCAAACCTTCTGTAACAGCTCTTCTGACATTTGGATTATTATTTTGTAGCCAGTCGTCAATAACCGGAAGAGATTTTTCATAACCTGTTTGCTTACAAAATTCATCAAATGCTTTTGCTAATACTTCTTGAACTCTCCAATTGTCATCCTTTGAAACCTCATCCCTCATAAAGATCAAAATTTCTTCATACGATGACAAATGGCCAAAGAGAAATACACTGTACATTCTAACTTGATATACATTGGATTTAAAAGCTAAAAATGCTAATTCTTTGGTATACACATTATCGTTTGATAGATAATCAGCAAGAGCTCTTTGCTCTTCTTCTTTAAATCCATTTTCTATTAAAGAGAATTCTTTTTCTAAATTTAAAATATATTCTTTCATGTAACTTGACCCCAAAACAACATTCCAAGTTTCAAGATAATTCTCGATAGGTATTAATAAAGAATTGAATTCGTTATAATATGAGCAAATAATCTTGACATTTTTTCAAATTGATATTTAAACTCTTTTATTATTAAGCCTTTTTCTCAATCAAATACCAACTAGGAATGATTTGCTTCATATCATCATACCATTCTAAAATTTCCTTAGCTTGATTTTGCATTACTGATATTTCTTCAGGTCCGTAAGGTACAGCCCAGGGAAGTGATCCAACTAAGTTATTTAGAATATAGATAGCGAGAAGCTTCCAAAATAAATCCGGAACCTTATGATCAAAATATCCATCTATCATACCAGACGCAAAAGAGGGAGAAACTTGAGCAGACCATACAATACGATTGAATTCCTCCCAAGGATCTCCCAGATCAAATCGATCAAAGTCAATGACATAAATTTTATGATCTTCACCAATCATGAAATTCCCGATGTGATAATCTCCATGTTGGAAAACCTGAGGTCTATCTTTTAACAATTCACGATTTGCATTTAAAAAATCAATAAAGATCTGACCATTTTTATATTGAACGGGACATTCTTTGTATTTGGAGATTTTGTCATCAATTTTTCGATTATAAAAGACCTCCCAATCTTCACGAACTTCTGTAACAGGGAGTGAATGAATTTTTTGAAGGATTCTTCCTGCTTCTACTCCGTAAATGTATTGTTGTTCTTTTGAAACAGTTAAAATGGTTTCTCGAGCATCTTTCCCATCTATCCATTCATGTAAAGAATGTACTTCGTCATCGCATAGTTCTATGTTAATCGGTTTACACATCGGAACTCCAAGAGAAGCTACTTTCTCCATCATATCAAATTCAAATTTTTTAGAATCTAACTTCTCCTTATCAGAAACACGCAAGAAATATTTTTGTTGATTTTGATCTGTCACACAATATTTTTTATCATCTGACCAGCCTTTATTTATGGCTATCTTACTACTAAAATCCATCAATAACTCCTCGATTAACTTTACAACATTACTATATTCTTAACTAATGAAAAGTAATTCGTAGTCCGTCCATTCTTTTACACTTCCTAAAGATACATAAATTTTGACCACGTTCTGAAATTATAATTTCTTCTTAAAGTGAATAATTCTATTTGCCTCCTGAAATCCAATATTGAGATGAAATCTTATAGAATCCGTATTCGTTAAAGTACAGTCACTTGCAAATTCCTTACATCCTTTATTTTTCGCCCATTCCTCACATTTTGTACAGAGATTTTTAGCTATATCCTTTAAACGATATTCCTCGTCGACAATAATCCCTTCTAAGAATCCAACAGGACTATATTTACAACCTTCAACATAATCGAATCTGAGTGAACATAGTGCTAGACCTACAATTGTGTCACCTTCAACTTCAGTAAAGATTGCAGTATTTTTGCCATTCGTATATCTTTTTACTTCATCAATAGCTTCTTTATCGGTCAATTGGGGCCATAATTGTTTCATTAGTTTAGCCGTTTTTATAGAATCTTTTGTTATTCCATCCATATTGATGTTCCTCCGCAAATTACAAGCAAATGTTTCGAATCATGCTGTTACTTTGTTACTCATTGATTGATACCAATACCATCCCCTTCTACTTTTCGACTGTCTCAGATCGGAAGAGCAGATCCACGCACTCAGCGGTTCGGACTTACCGTATCATTTCGTCGGTTTCCTTCCTCATTCTGCGAGTCATATACCCGAGGGCACCTTCTCGACCTTCGGTTTCACCTTGTCGCATGGGCAGATCATCTACTTCTACTTCGCTGATGCCTCGGCTCGTACAAGCAGTGATACTGCCTCAACATGAAACGAGTAAACACTAAGTACGTTAACTCAACCTGTCTGTATGTGGGAACATATCTATGAACCTTTAACGATAGCTTTAGGTTATCGTTAAAAGGTATTACCTCGGCAAACTGGAATTTTCCAGTTCGACAAGCTGGTTTTTAAGCTTTAGTTATCGGAATCCAAAGTTCCATTTTGTAGTCTTTGCTGTGCATATCACCTTCATAGTAATATTCAAAGTCAGGTTTTTCTGAATGAATATAGCCATGCTCAGGGAAGAATACTTCCATTGCATATTTCCACCCGTTATGAATGCACTCCGGAACACTTCCTACTAATTCTACAACTGCATACTCTGCTTCTTCCACTTAAAAAACATCTAAGCCCATACTTGTGGCTTTATCTACATCATTAACGATATAACCAGCCATATAATTTATTGTGCTTGAATTTTCCACATCATGACAAACGCCCATACTTTGATCGCTTCCCAAACTTGCAAGTTCATCGTGGCTATATTTTTTATATAGCTTATTCCATACACTCGGACATAATGATGAATTGATGCTTTGTTCATTTACTCCTGAGACTGCAAAGGCTTGTTTCTTTTGTATTGTAATATTCATGCTTCTTCCTCCTCTTACACTTAGTGCTAATTGCACCCGTGAGACTAATTTGAATGGTTTCCCATTTCTCACCTCCGAAGGAGTAAATCCATGAAAATTTTTAAACGCTGTTCCAAATGAATCTGATGACTCGTATCCGAATTTGAAGGCAACATCAATAATCTTTTCGTTCGTATCTTTTAATATCAGGGCTGCTTCCGTCAATCTTCTGCTTCTCAAATAGTCTGAGAGTGTTGTTTCGGTTAGAATAGAAAACAAGCGGCTGAACATCGAATAAGAGTATCCGGATAACTGAGTTACTTTCTTTTCGTCAATTTCATCATCAAGAACTGTTTCAAGATAATCAATCGTATTGTTAAACGACTTAATAATATTCATTTTGATTCCCCCTTTCTTTTGGTTTATTTTAGTATAGAGGAAGATTTCTTTTCTTACCCTACAGTATCCGTACAAATTTTATAGGCTTCATCTCATAGAAACTTATACCTTGCTAAGTTCAACAAACTGAGCTTGTTTGTCTCATTTAGCTTTCTTGGGTTTCTTTTCTGGCAGTTCCGCATACATACCTTTCAGTAGTTCAGTAATCAAATCCATATCCTCAAATCTGTCGAATGCATACATCAATGTCTTTGAACCCTCATACGGATAACGCAATTCTGAGTCTGCAAGAAGTTTGTCCGATGTCGGCGTTCTCTTTAAAAATAGTTCATTATCGCAAATGTCACCTATCAGCTTACCGTTAAAATATATAAGGTATCCGCCCATCATGGATCTTATGACAATATCACCTGCTGCGGAAAAAATCTCACGAACAAATTCATTAAATTCATTCACTATGATTACCTCCTTCAAAATCAAATATTCCTTACATTATGGCATACTCTTTCCCTATTTATCCCCAAAATTTCAGCAATCCATTTTCATCAAATTGAAAATTTGGTCCCCATGAAACTTCCCAATAGTATCCATCTAAATCCGAAAAATATGCGTGATATCCACCCCAAAAAACTTCCTGTGGCTCTTTTACAATTTTTCCACCTGCTTTTCTTACTAATGCAATTACAGTCTCTACATCTTCTTTATGTTCAACATTGTAGGCTAATGTAATTCCTGAAAATCCATTCCCTTTTGGTGGATTATTTTCATCAATATCTTTTGCTAATTGTTCCAAAGGAAATAGTTCAAACTTTGTTCCTGGAGTATCAAAAAAGCATACTGACGGATTATTTTCTCTGCAATCAGTCTTATATCCTAAACCATCTCTATAAAACTTTATTGACCTTTCCATATCTTTCACACCTAAACAAATACAAGTAATCTTGTTCATCGTTACCTCCTATGAATTCTAATTGTCACTTAATAAATTTACTTGCTAACTTGTATACTTGTTATATCTCTTTACTATTGTTTCTACAATTATTTTAACTATCTAAAAAATCTTTCAAAATTTCAAAAACTTCATTTTGATTCAACAAAATATCATCATTTTGAGGAATAGTTGATATCACAGACTCAAGTTCTATCACAAAACGGTGCATATCTGCTTTCACCGTGTCACTAGAGGTTATATTTGACAGTTTTTCACTCCCTACTAATAGAGCTGTTAATCGAGTAATATCGTTCAAATGTTTTTTTATGGCTTTACTTAAACCTTGAATACCTGTGGCAGAGCGTTCTCTCATATCCAACCAAGCTTTAGCCTTGAAAATAATTAAACCACGATTACTCAACACCGAGTATCCCTGAATGGATTCTTTTTCATGCACCAATATATTATAATAATCCTTATCCAATAATAAGGCCGACAAACTAGCATCTTCATCAAAATGTAAGGGTGTTTCTCTCCCCTCCTTCTTTAATGGGTATTCTGGTAAAATACTAAATAGTTCAATCATAGAAGGAAACTCAGGTTTATTTGTTGTAAATCGAAATAATTGCGCTTTTTCATCCTTCTGACTTCCTTGATATTCTCCCAATTCTAAAAAGTGATTCAAGGTATCATAAAATTCCTTATTTTTTAATTCATCTATGATGACCATATCATAATCTTTTGTTGTCCGACTTTTAAACCCTTGCGAGTCCAATACAATAGAGGTTGCAGTCCCTCCAATCAAAACATAATAGTCTTGAAAATTCGCAAACATTTCTTGAAAAATAGCTTTCGTATTAGCTGGCATCATCTTCTCCTAGATACTGTAATATATTATTTTTAAGTACTTCAATCTCTTCCTCCACACGTGGATCATCATCATCTTTTAAGGTCAAATAAAGAGAAATAGGATCTACAAACTGTCTATCTTGATTTTCTTTAAAATCGTTCCAAAATTCAGATACAAAAGGACTATATCGCCATATCTCTAATACCTTGCCTTCTAAAACATGCTGAGATAATGGCAAGGATAATTTATTGAATTGTCTATGTGATATGACATAGCTACTATTTTCATACGATTCAGCTAAAAAAGTCAAATAGGATAAAGCATAAGTACCACCGTATAGAAGACTAGAAGCAGATTTTATATTCTCTAGATCTACATTGGGCAATAAGAGCCGTTTTTTGATTGGATTAAATAAATAGGACTCTGATTTTAAGAATAATTCTTTCTTTGATGCAGTATAGGTGTAAAGTTTATTTGGCTTATTTAACCAATCTAAAGTTTTAAAAGTCCTCAAGCACCTATAAATCGTTGAGTTTGGAAGTCCAGTTACCTGTGAAAGCATATCAACATCTACTATTTTTTGTCCTTTTGTCAATAAAAAGGCAATCCAAGTTAATTGTTCGCTAGGTGTTAATTCTTTAGATGTTGCAACATCATCATTAGCATTCAATACTAATCCCAATGGAGGAAAAAAGAGATTTCCCTTGAAGTCTACAAAAGGAACTCTAGCTTGAAGGAGTTGTTTTTTTTCAATGTCAGATAGCTTTGAAAATACCAAAATAACGTCCATGCTAGCTTTTTCACCCATAATACGAGCTTGAGTAACAAATGAGTCTAAACTTCCTCTTCTCTTTTCTTTAATCAATAAAAATGACTCCTTATGAAACTTCATTTGGACATATTGAAATCTTTTTTCAAAACTAATTGGTAAAGTTAAAGCTATTTTCTCAACACTTACATTAATATAAAACGATTGAAAAATAGAAATTATCTTTTGAACATTCATTGTTTTTCCTTTTTATCATTTTTTACGTATTTTATCAATTTAAATGATAAAATGCAAGTTTTTTGATAATAAAAAGCGACTTACAAAAACTATAAGTCACCAAAATATTAGAAAATTTCAAGTAAAGACTCTCTGTTTCGTCGTATAAGCAAAACCCATGGCACTATCTGCCTGAGAAAACCGTCTTCCATCAACATTAGTTTCCGATACCAGAAATCAATCATCCGGATAGACCTCCTTAACAAAAGACACATGACCATAAGTAACAAAGGTCCTATGATTGTCACCGACAAATGAGATAATAACTTCAACTCTTGGAATAGAGCCTGTTTCACCACCCAGAATTGCTGTGATTGCCACCATGTCTTGAGCATTTCCCATGGTGTTGATATTAGGAATCTTTTCCCCATTTCTGCCCTTGAATTTTATTCCTAACTGCTTGATCCGAGCTGCTACTTCCCAAGTACACTAGCCATAGCATCGCCACCTCCTGGAAGCAAGTTATCATAAAGCTCCCTTCGAACACTTTCCAAAGCCTTAGAATCACTTTGGACTGCGCCTTCGCTTGCCTGACAAAAGCCCTTTTCAATCTGATAATACCACTCTATCTCTCTTGTTTGGCCTACTAGTAACTTGTCTCCTGAATTACCCTCCCAGTAGGTTAGAAATAGCTGGACGAGACACCCGTATTTCCAAAGAAATCATTAAGCCAATTGGTATAATGGGGATTGTCCTCCCCCAAAAGCTCTAGACGAGTTTTAAGAAGTGCATAAGCCACCTTGACTTTCAGCTTCATGTCCTTATGCTGTTCATCCTCCAAAAGAATCTTTATGAGCTTGTAAAAGCGCTCAGACTTTTGATATTGATTTACTGTAATCCATTTCATGAGATACCTACACACTCTTTTTCTCCAATTCACCACTTGGTTGGATTTGAACCAAGCCACTCTTTTCCAAATCAGCCATCACAGTTGTTGCTTCAACAATATCCAGGTCCATTCGTCGGACTATATAAGAAATCACGATATGATGTGATGACTGCATTTTTTCTACAAAATTTCTCCTTAAACGCAAAAAAAATCGAGAACCATATAGAATAGTTCTCGGTTGAGATATAAATATTTATTGTTGTATTCATTTATCCGATATGTGAACGATATCCACATATACATTTACTTCTATGTACCATTTTAGGACTTTTTTGATGTCAAAATTGCCTTTATCTACAAAGACAAAACGCTTGAAATAAAAGATTTTCATCCTTTTACTCTTCGCAACAACGCTACTGCCTCAGTATGATGCGTTTATGGGACTCAAATGGTTTGGGGAGTTTAAAGCTCCAGTGGAGCTTTGAAACCTCTCGCCTTGAAATGAAAAAGCGAGATGTTTAACTAAGTTTCTATAACAAACTCACATATTCTAATTGAAACGAGTGCTCACTAAGTATGTCAGGTAGTCTTGTCTGTATCTGAAAACATATTCACATACCTTTTAATGATTAAATAAGGCTATCGTTAAAAGGTATTACCTAGACAAACTAGAATTTGTTCATTTCATTAAATCAGCTATTTCTTTCTTCCCATACGCCTTTACATTCTGAATTACATTCTGTTTCCTCTTTATTGATTCAAACAATGATATATCTAGTACGTTTGCGAATTCTTCAAACTGAATCTGCCCGATTCTTCTTATTTCTTTAAGTTTCTCAGCATCTCTTACCTTTCTCTCTGCCTCACTTTTTGGGTATCCTTGCCCAAATGGCTCCGAGAAAAGAGCTTCTATTGTTCTTTCGAGATTTTCAGTACCTGACCATGTATAATCTTCACCTAATGGTAATGATATCGCATTTCCATTATTAATCTGAGCAAATAAATAGGCATCATTCGGTGTAGGTGCATACCCGCAAATGACATCAGGCATACTATTACAAACAAGCATCATTCCTTGTCCGGAAGAACAGCCCGTAACAACGAAATCAACTGTCCTACTTGCCAACAAGATACCTACAAGAATAGAAATCTCTATATACGAATATTTTTCATTTTCTTCTATCGTACAGCCAAAATTTATAACCTCAGATTTCTTTGGAGCGTACTTTACTACAGCATCATAGATTATTTGATTTTTGGGCGCTTGTGAACTTGCTTGAATAACTCCGATTCTCATACTCCCCCCTACAACTTCTAATTAATTATTTCTTTTTCTTTGGTTTTGGTGCCAGTAATTCATCATACATTGAATTGAACAAGCCTTTGTTTTCTACAGTTTATTTACTTAGCGAGTTCAACTTTTGACATCAATCCAACAAATTCACACACTCAGCGGTTCGGACTTATCGTATCATTTCGTCGGTTTCCCTCCTCATTCTACGAGTCCTATCCCATGGGCAGATCTTCTACTTCTAATTTGCTTATGCCTCAGCTCGTACAAGCAGTGATACCGCCTTAACATGATGCGTCTGTGAGACTCAAAAGGTTTGGGTGAACCTTTTGAGGATTATCTGCATTTCACTAACAAGCTTACACACTCGGCGGTTCGGACTTACCGTATCATTTCGTCGGTCCCCCTCCTCATTCTACGAGTCCTATCGCATGGGCAGATCATCTACTTCTAATTCGCTGATGCCTCAGCTCGTACAAGTAGTGATACTGCCTCAACATGCTCATTATTGTCCAAACTTATATTTAAATCTTCATCGATGATAGGAAGTTTAAAAGTAATTGATTTTAGCCATTGCCCATTCGGTTGCTTTTCTTCGTAAATTTGAATTTCAGAAATCAATGATGTAATTAACTGCCTACGCTCTACATCATTCATTACATTGTAGAGTTTATCAAAATAAATCAGAACCTTATATATATTGTCTCCTGTAAGTTTTTCAGCTTCAATAGTTTGTTTCTTTGCTTTCGCATCAATTAACAGCGACTCTAATTCTTCAATTTTGTCATACATACGATAGAGTCTATCATCTAAGTCCTGTTTTCTTCGCTTATAGTGCCTATCATCAACATCTAAATTATCGATTTCCTCAATTAGCTTAAATTTTGTGGAATGGCTTTTTCGCAGTTCTTTTTGATAATTATCTATTTCTTTTTCTATTTCAGAGGTATCCACCTTCATGTTGATTTTTTCTTGCATCATAGAAGCAAATTTGGGATTGCTTACTATCTTTATAATTACCTCAGCAACTGCGTCATCTAACAATTCTTCTCTGATCTGCTTACTGAAAGTACACTTATGACCTCTTATCATCTGCCTATGTTTACAGCCATAATAATAAAAATCTTTATACTTTGTACCATCTTTCTTTTTCTTGATACACTTGTTTCCAAACATTCCCACTTCACATATCGGGCATTTTACAATTCCTGATAACAAATGAGTTCTAACATCTTTTCCCTTATTCACATGCTCATATTTCTTTGCTTGAGATTTTAACTTAACCTGAGCAGCCTGCCACAACTCATCAGAAATTATTGCTTCATGAATACCTTCAGCTATTAAATATTCATCTTGTTCAACTTGCTTATATTCATTTCTTGTACCATGAACTTTTTCTAAAGTTCTTCTTCCAAAGGCTATCTTCCCGTTATATACCGGATTCTTTAATATCTTTCTTATAAGACCCGCATCAAATAATGGATTTTTCCCATTCTGTCTTGGAATTTTTCTTATTCCATGATTTTCTAGGTATTTAGAAAGTCCATTCGCTCCAATGGTTGTGTTAACATATTGATCGAAAATAGTTCTTATAGCTACAGCTTCTTCTTCATTGATAAACAGTTTTCCATCGACAAGCTGATACCCATACGGGGCAAACCCTCCGTTCCATTTTCCCTCTCTTGCCTTTTGAATGCGACCTTCCATTGTTTGAACACGAATGTTTTCTCTTTCAATTTCAGCAACAGCTGATAAAACTGAAATCATCAATTTGCCTGCATCTTTGGATGAATCAATCCCATCCTCAACACAAATTAAATTGACTCCAAAATCTTGCATTGTTTGTAGAGTTGATAAAACATCAGCAGCATTTCTTGCAAATCTCGATAATTTAAATACAAGAACGAAAGACACTCCATCCTTTCCGGTTTTTATATCTTCCATCATACGAGTAAACTGAACTCTACCTTCTATAGATTTTCCAGACTTACCTGCATCTTCGTATTCACCAACAATCTCATAATCATTATAGAGAGCAAAAGCCTTCATTCTTGATTTTTGTGCCTCTAAAGAATAACCGTCTATCTGTATTGATGTAGATACTCTTGTATAGAGGTATACTTTTATTTTTTCTTTTGACATAGCATTAACCTCAATATCCTTTTTTCTATATCTTTATATTTATACCAATTATGGTTTGGACTCATATATCAAGTATATTATATCACTTTTATTACTTATTCTCAATCTGCGTTTTTGCCATGTCAAATTTATTTTTACCTTCTGTACTTTTTACTGGAGTTGGATTTGGAAGATTATCTAAATCTAAAACTCCAGCATACTTTGTAATCAGATTTGCTATCAAATCAGCCAATCCATTCCAGCCATTATCCACTAATACACCCCCTCCGATTTAAATTCTTTATAATCAAGTATTATTTTTCTTACTAAGTTTTATGACATTGGTAGGTGCATTGGCTGCTACATAGGAATCTCACCTCTGCCCCTTATTCCAGACGAGGCAGCTTAAACTATTGAAGTATCATTATCACTACTTGTATCATCGAACAGATTGCCACCTCTGTTTTTTATGTATTCTTATTTACCGCTCGCTTTCTTGTATCCTTGGTTAACCCAGTATTCATAAAACCGAAATTACTTTCAGCAGAAAGGTCATGGCGTAAGTCATAATTCTCCACAAGTAGATAAAGTCCTACCTTGGTCTATTCAATTGTCAAAGAGCAATATTTGAAAGGGATTGTTTTCTTTGCATTTTCCTATTTGCCATAAGCAGGCGTATCTCTTACCCAAAAAAAGTAAATGAGGTCAAACTCCCCTTCACTTTACATAAGGAAAATTTGACCCCTTTGGTTACCGAAGTTTTAAAGTTCTTCGATATTTTTTTTTAGCTTTTCAAGAATTTTGTTTCTTCTTTTGATTAAAGCTGGATGTGTAATACTTTTGAGCTTTGCCACTGAACGAACCGTTTCATCATTGAAATATAAGCGTTCAATAATATCTCTTTCTTCTGCATTGAGCCTTGATATAGCATTTCTGACTGCTTCAATCATCATCTGTGTTTCCACAATCTTTTCTACATCAACGCTTTCATCAATAATGCTATCTGCAAAATGTCCGTCATGATCCAATGATGAAAAAAAGAGCAAGTGGTTTTTCTTATCCACCTGCTCTAAATACTTTTCGTGTTCTTTTTCTCGCCAGTAGACTTTATATATCTGCTCGCTGACTTTAACCCTTTGTCCGTTGACATAAAGGTAATATTCTTTTGACATTTTATTTCCTCCATTTCTTTTTTGTCTGCGTTTTTAGACAAAAAAAGGAGGACTTCTACACTTAGGCATACGAAGTCCTCTAAAACGGAAGAATAAGAATACTTCTTTAGCTACACTTACGTGTTTCAGCTTGTATCTGAAACAATAATCTACTATAGAGATTATTGAAAAGAGGAATGTTTTGTTTCTTTGGTATTTCTAACATTAGATGTTTAGATTCTTTCATATTTGTTTCCTCCATTTTATCAATAATCTAAATAGTCAATATCTTTATCTTCTTCATACATAATTGATTTTTATTCATTTTTTTTAGTTTCTATTCTATCAAATAGTTTGATAATCTCAGAATCCGAAAATCCTAAGGCATATAGTTTTTCAAACAATATTTTTGTTAGCCTGTTCAAATGCTGATTTCTTAACTCAATTATTTTCTTCTCACTTTCAGTAACAAAATATCCTTTACTTCCACGACTAACAATCAACCCCTCTTTCTCAAGAATTTTTAATGCTTTTTGGACGGTTGCAGGATTACATTCTTCCATCTCTGCTAAAGTCCTTATGGGAGGCATCTGTTGCCCCGGTACATACTTACCTCTTAAAATAGTTGCTCTTATCACAGATGTTATTTGTAAATATGGATACATATTCACTTAACCTTTTTATTTTTCCTTCCTCGTATAAATTTCCAATAAGCAGAATACGGAATAACCGTAGTAAACAGAAGATAATATTTATTAGCAAACATATCAGGGGTTCCTTTTGCATTGAAATGAACAGGAATTTCCTCCGGGAGAAATATGCAAATAATAAATATTACAACAATCATTAACATCAAGACCAAGACATCTTTTAACAGTCCAACTTTCATACAATTTTCCCTCCTTAAACTAAATAAAATTTGACTTGCTAACTTTTATATAAACTTCACTTGAAATAACAAGTAAAGTAACTGATATTATCTGCAAAACCGGTGTTATCGGAAGATTTAAAAACCAATTAAGAAAAATTGGTGTAATGAGTGCAATTATCCCGACAAGCCCAGACACAATAACAGGCAGGCTCTGCTTTACAACCATCATCTCGCTTTCCCATTCATAATTTGGATACTTTTTATTTAGGGAAATTCCTATCACTGTTATAAAGATCGAATAGCATATAGGAACAATTATTAGGTTAATAACTTGAATAAAGTTCATATCAAGTTTTAGCGTAAATGCAAATATGGAAATCATATACCCAATCAAATGAAGTGTAAGGTTTACAGCTATCTTGGAATTTAAGATCATTTTTACCTTAACAGGAGAGCTTTGCAAAATCCAAATGTTTTTTCCTTCTAAAGATATCGCTGAAGCTGCCGGGCAACTGAGCGAGAGCATAGATGCAATAAATAATGGAGCAAAATTTGAGAGATATTCATTTATATTTTCTATCCCTGAAGACTCTCCTATTTGTTCTACAGAATTAAAAAGCAAAAATATACTAAAAACACATAAAAGTATTACACCAAGGCCTGCATTCAAGACCGCCATGTACGAGCTTAAAAAGCGTCCCATTTCTTTTTTATACAAGGCAAGAAATATCGATTTTCTATTATAAGATTTTTTGTTATCAGAATATCTTGATGTTGTTTTAGCAAGAGTATTAAGCAATCCATACTTCATCGCAACAATTTTTACAAATATATAAAAAACTGCTGTTGAAAAAACAATAAATAATCCCATTCCAATATACATTGGAAAATTTGTGTGTTGCACGAATAACCCGGATATTGGGTACAGTTCTGTAATTTGCTTAGAAAGCATGATCTCAATGCTGTCTTCATTACCTGATTTCATAGCTGACACTGCAATATATCCAATTATGCCTATCATTGCAAATGAAAAGATTAGAGCAATAACATTTTTCCTCTTAAAATAAGATGAAACAGCCACAACAATCATTCCCATACATGCTGCTATGCACATAGGTATCAATGGAACAAAAATCATGGAGGTAAAATACAATATAATCTGTAATACATTTAAGCTTCCGTTTAACGCCCAAACAATGCCCCCCGGAAGCATAAATATGAATCCTATTAAAAAGTTCAATAAATACATAAACATAAACTTGCTACTTATAATGTCTGAGCTTTTTAAAGGTAGCGATAAAAGCGTTTCTATATCACGACTACCAAATAAAATTCCATTAGAATAAAATATTGTCAAAAATAATATTGAAAAACTTGATACCGCAACCATATAAGCCGGTATCAATTCCTGCTGTCCAACTTGTACCAGTGTTTTGGCTGTCATAATATTATAGACACAGAAAAATATAGCAAGAGTTATTATTCCAAAACTTGCAATAACAACAGAGCTTTGCTTTTTATTTCTCGGCTCTCTAATTTCGTTGATTGGAAAAAAATTTATCAATTGGGCTCTAATTAGTATCCAAATTTTGCTCATTATCTTGTACCTCCATGAAAAAAGTTTCCAAAGTTTTATCACCTTTGACTTCTTCTGTATTTCCGCTTGCAATTAACTTTCCATTTTTTATAATTGCAATTTTATTACATAATTTTTCTGCAACATCCAAAACATGTGTTGAAAAGAAAATAGCTCCTCCATCTGACACGCATTCGTGCATCACTTTCTTTAGTAGAAAAGCCGCTTTTGGATCAAGTCCTACAAAAGGTTCATCTAAAATTAGTAACTTTGGAGAATGCACCAGTGCAGAAATAATCGCTGTTCGTTGCTTCATACCATGTGAATACGAAGATATCATCCCCGAAAGATGCTTAGTCATTTCAAATAAATCACTATATTTTTGAATTCTTTCTCTGCGTATTTCAGTAGAAATTTCAAATAAATCTGCAATAAAATTGATGTACTGAAAACCCGTCATATGTTCATATAAGTCTGGATTATCCGGAATGTATGCCATCATTTTTTTACAAATAACAGGCTCCTCTTTAATGGAATGCCCATTAATCGTTATACTTCCATTCTCAAAATCATGAATCCCAACTACTGCTTTTATTGTTGTAGTTTTTCCAGCTCCATTTGCACCAATGAATCCATAAATATCTCCAGACTGTACTGAAATGGATAGGTTATCAACAACTTTTTTGTCTCCATAAAATTTGCTAAAATTATTTATCTCTAACATGCTTTTACCTCCATTGACATTTTGTCAGTTATTATTTGAAATAATACCGATAGCTTGTTTAGCATTAGCTATCGGAACATTATTATTTTTACAAACATTCTATTCTTTTTCAATTGCTAAAGAGTTTTTTTGCATTTAAGCTTTGTTCAAGCATTATCTTAAATGCGTTTAAATACTCATTGACAGACTCTTTTTTTGAATATCTTATACTTATGTTATTTGAAACAAAAACATAAGCTGTCATAAGAAATTCCGCTGTTTCAGACGGATATTTTACAAAAAGTGTTTTTTCTGATATTCCTTGGTTTATTATCCTTTCAAAATATATTGTCAGTTTTTCAATAATCTTATGGGATAACTTATCTATCATATATCGATTTTCTTCAAGATCAACTGTTTTTTGTAACTCTGTTCCCTCTGCTGAAATATTTTCCGAAGATATAATTGTGGCATCTATAAAAGCTCTAATTTTTTCAACGGCGGTTTTACCTTCATCATAGACAATAACATGAATATCTTTCAATAATTTATCTGTATATTGTTCCACAAGACAATATAAGATATCTTCTTTATTCTTAAAGTGATAGTACAGCAAGCCTCTTGATATATTTACTTTGTCAACAATATCCTGAGTTGTTGTATTAGTATACCCTTGCTCTATAAAGAGTAGCATTGCAGCATCCATAATTTCAGCACGTCGTATTTCCGGTTCTTTCACATCTCGCATTTTATCCCTCCTATTTAAAGGATATCACTCAACTGACAATTTGTCAATTGTGTTTTATCATTTCTCTTGAATTTTATGGTATAATATATTTACAATTTTAGAAAAATGCTTAATGCTTGCTTGACTTTTGTAGCAAGCACAGTAAGTGTACGGACACTTACGGAAAATTGACGAAGCAGCCCTTGGGGATCTGCTTCTTTTTTTATCAATTTTTAGCTTGTTAGGGAGAACCCTAAGACCCCGAAATACATTCAAAGGAGGAACTAACTATGGCAAATAGAATAAGAAACGAAAGACTTGAAATTAAACTAACTGAAGAAGAAAAGGCTCTTTTTGAAGAGAAAAAAAGATTTGCGAAGTGTAGAAACATGAGCCATTTCATCCGCAAATGCGTTTTGGAAAAGGAAATTTATCAAGTGGATTTAGAGCCTTTCAGAGATTTACAAGGCTTACTTTCTAATGCAACAAACAACATCAATCAGATTGCAAAGCGAGTAAATTCGACAGGTGTAATCTACAAAGAGGACATAGGTGATATAAAAAAAGAGATTGAACATTTCTCAAAAGAGCTGTGGCAAATTCATTCACTACTTCTGAAAAGAACATCTGAAACGGAAGGTGAATAATAATGGCTATTACAAAAATACACCCAATAAAATCGACTCTTAATCTTGCTATCGACTACATTGTAAATGGAGATAAAACAGACGAGCAGCTTTTAGTAAGCACTCATAAATGCCACGAATCAACTGCTCACACTCAGTTTTTAAGGACACGAAATGACGCAGGAACAAAAGGAACCGTTCTTGCAAGACATCTCATTCAATCCTTTTTACCGGGAGAAACAAGCCCTGAATTGGCTCACCAGATTGGTATGGAGCTGTGTAAAAAGATACTCAAAGATGAGTACGAATTTGTCTTATCTACTCACGTAGATAAGGGGCATATCCACAATCACATCATCTTCAATAATGTAAATATGGTAACAGGTAGGTGCTACCAGTCTAACAAGAAAAGCTACCACCAAATCCGTTATCAGAGTGATAAACTCTGCAAAGAAAATAGCCTATCTGTCATTGACGAGTTTTACGAAAGCTATAAGAAAAAATATAAGATTAACGGTAAATCTTGGTATGAAAACGAACAGGCAAAGCATGGCACTTCTTGGAAAAGTAAACTTCAATTTGACATTGATAGAATAATAAAACAGTCAAAGGACTGGGACGAATTTTTAAAGAAGATGGCTGATCTTGGCTATGAAATCAAATACGGTAAGCACATTGCTTTTAAGCCAAAAGATAAGGCGAGATTTACAAGGACTAAAACAATCGGAGAAGATTATACCGAGGAAAGATTAAAAGAACGAATTGCAGAAAGAGAGTTTATCAAGACTCCCGACGTCAAAAAACGCATCGGCAATGTTATTGACATGAACACCAATGCAAAGGTAAAGGAAAGCAAAGGCTACGAATATTGGGCAACCAAACATAACCTTCATACAATGGCTGAGTCTGTTATTTGTATCAGAGAACATGGCATTAAATCCGTTAAACAGCTTGACGAGTATATTCAAAAAGCAGCAGATGAAAGGCAAAATATACAAGAGAAAATCAAGGCTATTGATAAGGAAATGCAGAAGCTTTCCACCACTATGGAGCAAGTTCAAACCGTTAAAAAATACAGAGCGTGCTACAAGGAATATACTGCTAATCCGTCTGACAAGGCATTTTTTGAAGAGTACAAAGCTCAGATTACCCTATATGAAAATGCTCTCTCAGAGCTTAAAAAATCTTATTCCAAGCTCCCAAATTCAAAGGATATTTTAGCTGAGCTTGATAAATTACAAGAAAAAAAGAATAGCCTTATGCAAGAGTATTCTTCCTCAAAATCCACTATGGACGAGCTTTATAAGATACGAAAAAATTACGGAATTTATATGGATAAGGAGATGGAGAGATAATCTTTGTCTCCTTTTTTCGCAAATAAAAAAAGAGTCGGTGCAGTCCCAAGACCACACCGACCATAAGTTTATCTCTCTGCTTCTTTTGATGTTTCTTTCTTTTCTTTAGGCTTTTCCTTATCTTCAGCCTGATATTTTTTGATAGCTCCAAGTACAGACTCTTTCTTTTCTTCTTGCCCTTTCATCTGTTCTTTTGCCTTTAACAGTTTTGAAGAAAGTACCCTGATGTTGGTATGTTCTTTACCGTTGTCATCAACAGAAGTTCTGATTTGTCCAAAAAGCTTAACAAAATCTCCCTGCTTAAAGTCCTTTGGAATATCACTCTTTTCTCCGTATGCAGAGCAATTATGATATACTTTATCTCCTTCATCATTTTTTGAAACAACGGAGAAATTCGCCACCTTAAAGGTTTCTCCGTTCTTATTCTCCCTTTCAACTATATCGACCTTTTCTACAATATTTCCAACGATATTGACAAGGTTATCTTTTTCTGTCTGTACATAAGGCAGGTCTTTTATCTGCCCCTGTTCTCTTAATTCTTCAATCATATAGTCAAATTCCTCATGTAGCAAATTAACGGTGTCATTGTCCATATAAGCGTCATATAGCTTGTCCAAAGCACTTTCATCATTGATGCCTTTTTCCATGCTTATAATCGCCTTTACAAAGTCCTTGTGGTTATCATTTACCATATCTTCTATTTGATTTCTCATTGCTTTGTAATCCATGTTTTTATCTCCTTTCATGGCAAAAGGGAGATTGCCCTCCCCTTATCTTAAAATTTCCTGTTCTTTTGTTTTTTGCTTTTCTTCTGTTTTACTTTCATTTTGATAGGCTCTTATCTGATCTAAAATAGACGGCTTATCCTCTGATTTTTGTGTGTTTTCTTCTTTGATATGAAAATTGTCCTCCACATCATAGGTTGACTCAAAATAATCACTGTCCTTAAAGTCATTATCATATCTATCCGGAACACCGTCATTATCGAGGTCTTTTGCAAGTGGATCATAGAAGTTTCCTTCATCATCAATATCGAGTCCCGTTGCTGCTCTTAAATCTTCGGAATCAACATAAACTAAATCACTAAAAGAGGACATTTCTATTTCATTTTTCATATTCTTTAGAGCTTCATTTTCTCCCTTATTTTCGTAATCAAAGCTCTCTGTTTTGATTGGTGTGTCATCAATATACTGAGTCCATGTCTTATCCTCTAAATTCAGTTCATACTGAATACCATGCCTTTCATCGGGTGTATTGGTATAGGCGATGCCTATATGCTTCAAATCAGGGTACAAGGTATTAAATTCATCATAGCTATGATTTTCTTCGTACTCTCTATTACAGAAGTCAATGATTGCTCTTTTTACTTCTTCTATAAGCGGATTATCATTTCTCTTTTCTTCCACTTCTCCCATATCAAGGAGCTTATTTAACTCAGCAAGTCTTAACACCTTATTTTTTAGTTCATCTGCCTTTTCAAAAGGCTTTTTGAGTTCTTCTTTGGCATTTTCAAGCTGTTCTTTTGTGCTTGTAAGCTTCTCCTCCAGTCTTTTCAGTTTTTCAGGCATTTTCTCGAGGGCATTATCCAGTCTTATGATATTACCGTCTGCACTTGTGCCAAGCTCTCCTGAATGCTTTGCAGCACCATTTAAGCTGAAATTATGCTCATTGGTAAAGAAGTTATAACTGACCTCTAAATCCATATTTCTATACTTGCCTATCATCTTACTTTCATTGATTTTTATGGTCTTGATAGCTTCAAGTAGCTTTTCTCCTGCAATCTTTTTATCAAATATTCTCTCGTCTTTTATGGTAATCGAAGTAAACTTTTCCTCACCCTCTGCTTTAGGTTCTACATTTGCCATATCTTTCTTTACAGCTTCAATGAGTTTTTCCGTCCTTGTGATTTCTTCCGGATAGTTTTTTGCGACCTTATCCTCTAACCTGTAACGATTGGACTTGAAGTTTGCTTCCAGCATTTTAAGTTTTGTAACCTCATTATCCAGATCCATCTTTTCCTTGATTTTTGGATCACCTGTTGCAAGTGCTTTTATTTCAGCATAATTTAAACTGCTTTCGTCCACATCTTCCGCTACTCTGACAGGTGTTTTACTTGTCATAATTTGAGAAATGAATTTTTGCTTGTTCTCAATGGTCTGCCAAAGGTAGGCATCAAAGGTGTTCTCGGTAATGTAACGATAGATATTAACTTCTTTATTTTCATTTCCCTGACGGACAATTCTACCCGCACGCTGCTCCAAGTCGGCAGGACGCCAAGGGACATCGAGGTCATGAAGTGCAATCAGCTTGTTTTGCACATTCGTTCCGGCTCCCATCTTCTGAGTAGAACCAAGCAAAATCCTCACATCTCCTTTTCTTACCTTTGCAAAGAGTTCATCTTTTCGCTTATCAGTATTGGCTTCATGGATAAAGGCGATTTCTTCTTTCGGTATACCCATTGCTAAAAGTTTTTCTCTAATATCATCATAGATATTAAACTCCCCATCGCCTTTTGGTGTAGACATATCGGAAAATAGAAGCTGTGTTAACCTATCTTCTTTTGTCTTATCCCAAATGGCAAACACATTTTTCACGCATACATTGACCTTACTGTCAGGATTATCGGGTAGCAAAGGATTGATTAAACGCTGATCTAAGGCAAGTTTTTTACCGTCATTGGTAATCTTCAGCATATTATCTTCATCAGGTTCTACCACTCTATTTCTAACATCATCAGCTCTTTCGGATAGGCTCTTTAGAATTTCCTTTTGTTCCTCACTTGGCAAAGTCTTAATAACTTCATAATGCGCCTCAGGTGTTGGAAGATTAAGCATATCCGCTGTTTGAATATCTGCAACTTCCTTAAACATAGACATAAGCTCAGGTAGGTTGTAAAACTTTGAAAATCTTGTCTTAACTCTGTACCCTGTTCCCTCCGGAGATAATTCAAAGGCAGACTGTGTTTCACCAAAGGTAGATGCCCAGCTATCAAAATGCTCCAAATTATTTTTCTTTAGGCTTTCATACTGAAGATAACGCTGCATGGTATAAAGCTCTGTCATGGAATTTGATACAGGCGTTCCTGTGGCAAATACAATACCTTTTCCACCCGTCATTTCATCCATATATCTACACTTCATAAACATATCGGAGGACTTAAATGCTTCACTTTGACCGATACCTGCTACATTCCTCATTTTTGTGTATAGATAGAGATTTTTGTAATTGTGTGCTTCATCCACAAATAGCTTATCTACACCCAGTTCCTCGAAAGTAATAACATCGTCTTTCTTAAAATCATCATTTAATTTTTCAAGCCTTGTTTCCAACTTTTTCTTTGTCTTTTCAAGCTGTTTTACCGTAAAGTTCTGATTTCTGTCATGCTTATATTCCTCAACATAATTTATGATTTCATCAATCTGATCCTGAATATGCTTCTCTTGATATTCCTTACTCATCGGAATTTTTTCAAACTGCGTATGCCCGATTACTACCGCATCGTACTCTCCTGTGGCAATTCTTCCGATAAATCTCTTTCTGTTCTTCGGCTCAAAGTCTTTTTTATCTGCCACCATAATATTTGCCGATGGATATAACTGCATAAATTCTCTGCCTATTTGACCTGTTAGATGGTTCGGTACAACAAAGAGTGATTTACTGCACATTCCAAGCCTTTTACTTTCCATTGCGGAAGCCACCATTTCAAAGGTCTTTCCGCTACCAACCACATGGGCAAGAAGCGTATTTCCTCCATACAAACTTCTTGCAATAGCATTTCTCTGATGAGGTCTAAGCTCTATTTTAGTATTCATTCCCTCAAAGGATAGGTTACTGCCGTCATATTCACGATTTCTGATGGAGTTAAAACGCTCATTATATAGCTTTACAAGCCTGTTTCTTCTTTCCTGATCATTAAATATCCAGTTCTTAAATTCTTCCTTTATAAGCTCCTGTTTCTGTCCTGCAAGAAGCGTTTCCTTTTTATTTAATACAGAAGTTTTCGAGCCGTCCGGATTTACAATCTGGTCAAATACCTTTGTTTCTTTTAAGTTCAGTGCATCTTCAATCAGCTTATAGGCATTTACCCTTGAGGTGCCGTAGGTCATCTCTGCAAGGTCATTTCCTATGTCCCTGCTCTTTCCTTCTACATTCCATTCACTTGTCAGATTTGAAAATTTAACCTTAATATCCCATTTGGCATATCCCGGAGTTTTCAGCGTTTCAAAGATGAATTTTTCAATATCTTTTATCGGTATCCATGTTGCACCAAGTCTTACATTGATTTCACTTGCTTCAAGCTCCTTTGGCAAAACTTTTGTAAGCTCTGCCTTTTGGTATTCCAATCGGTTCATCTCATAGCTTATCAGCTCTTTTTCTTTTCCATCTTCCGCATAGCCAAGATGAGGTAGCTCTCTTTTCGTTTGTCTAAGTTTTGATAGATAACTGTCAACAATCGCAATCTTTTCTCTGATATTCCCTGATAGGTACTCATCTTTTGTTACATAGCCATATTTATATGAATTACTGTCATTTGCACAGGCAAAAGGTAAATCCCCATCCTCCAAGTTAAAGGATAACGGTCTGTAAAAGTTTTGTTCTTCTCTGATATTTAAGTAGATTTCTCCTCTAAGTTCTTCTATCAAAGTAGGTCTGTCTTTTCCTGTAAGACTTCCCATATAGTCAAAGTCCACATAACCTTTTTCAGACATAGATAACACAAGAGCTTCAAGGGAAGTGTCTACATGGTCGATTGTCTTTGCCTTTGTGATTGTTCTTTTTGAAAAAATATCTCCCTTTGCCTTAAAGTTTTCTTCTTCATCAAGGATTTCTATGGAGGAAACAAGTGGAAAATTACTATCTTCTTTTAAGACTCTGGTATTACTTAGGTTATTGACATACCCATGCTTTTTAGAAAAACTGTCATAGACTTCATTGAGCTTTTCTTGAGCTTTCTTTACCTCATCATCGGAATAGTCCTCTTTCTGCTTGTAGATAACATCTTTAAGGGCAGTATTCAGTTCAAGATAGTCCTTAATCTTTTCCTTATTCTTATCCGTTATCTCTTTCTTGACGAAAAGGGAGTTTTCTCTGTAATAGACTTCATCATCAATAACGGTATAGGAAAAGTTCTTAACATCATCCGTTGCAGGCATTGTGCTGATTTCATCATCAAGCAGTTCTATTTCCTCATACTTTGCGTTCTTTGATATTTCTGTGCCTGCTTTTGTAAGAAGTTCCTTTATGTCTGTATTTTCTTTCGGCAGGCAAGCTATTGTATTCCCAAATCTTCCAGATATTTCTTCCATAGAACCAAGCACCTGTTCAGGATGATCAACAAAGTATTTGTTATATAAAAGCCCGTTTTCATCTTCAGCAAGATGAATCCAGTCCTCATCTCTTTCTCTGATACTGTCTCTTTTCTTTAGGAATATAATATCTGAGGTTACTTCTGTTCCGGCTACGCCCTTAAAGGTATCATTTGGAAGTCTGATTGCCCCTAAAAACTCTGCTCTTGCTGCAATGTATCGTCTGACACTCTCGTCCTTTTTATCCATTGTGCCACTTGATGTAATAAAGGCGATAACACCACCATTTCTTACTTTATCAATGGACTTGGCAAAGAAATAATCGTGAATAAGGAAGTTATTTTTGTTATAATCCCTGTCATTTACCTTATATTCTCCAAAGGGAACATTACCGATAACTGCATCAAAAAAGTTATTGGAAAAGCTCGTTTCTTCAAACCCTTTAATCTGCACTTCACTTTCAGGGTATAAGAGTTTTCCAATACGACCGCTTACTGAGTCAAGTTCAACGCCATAAAACTTTGACTTACTCATTTCATCGGGAAGATTGCCGATAAAGTTTCCAACTCCCATACTTGGCTCTAAGATATTACCGCTCTTAAATCCCATACCTGCAAGTGTCTTATATACACTGTCAATCACTGTTTTCGGTGTGTAAAAAGCTGTTAGGGTAGACTCTCTTGCAGCTTCATATTCAGATGGTGATAAATTTTCCTTTAAGAAACTTCTTGCAACTTCCCATTGTCCCTCTTTACTTTCGTCAAATACATCAGCAAGTCCGCCCCAACCGACATACTTTGAAAGGACTTCCTGAGCGTTAATATCTAAATCTCTCTCACCTCTTTCAATTCTATTTAACATAGAGATTGCTTCAAGGTTGCTATTCAGTCTTTCGCTTGGAGATAACTTTTCAGGAAGTGTTTCTTCTGTGATTTTAAAGTTATGAGCCTCAGTTTTCTTTACTTCTACTCCCTCAATAGTCTTTTCATGTTTCGTATAGGTCAGATTTTCAAATAGCCTATCAAGGTCGCTTTCAAGACGATAAGGGATTACATCGGAGCCTGTTATCATACCACCAAGATATTCGGTATTGTCCTTAACCGTTACTGTCTTTAGATTATTTCCCATATCATCAAAGCGTGTGATGGTATAGTTTTTATCCTTATATTTAACTTCATCTCCAACAATAAAGTTAGGTCTTTCAAGACTTACCCGCTTTAATAAGTCCTCATTATCTTCAAAGACTACAATGGGGATTTGATGATTACCTTGTCTTACAGGATCAAGCCACAAGTCATTTCTTCCTGTGATTTCATTTTTAGAAATTTCTCTGACTTTGTATTCTTCATGATGAAAATAGACTGCATCACCTGCTTTAACTGCCAAATCATCTAAAGGGTTTTCCTCTTTTTCATTCAGCTCAACTTCTTCTCTATCCTTTAGGTAATCAAATAGTGTAGCCTGAACTGTGTCAACCCGTTTAACTTCTTCTGTTTCTTCAGGTGCTTCAAGTTCTTCTTCTACAAAGCTAAGTTCTCCATTAAAGACAGACTGAAGCTCCTGCTCATCCATCTGCTTTTTAAGTTCACTGTCTTTAAGCTCTCTAAAGGCCTTTGGGAAATCCTCTAAAATAAGCCTTTGGGCGTTTAGTTCCTTCAGCTCCTCAAGATTAAAATATCCCCATTCCGGCTCAATCCCAAGCACAAGTCCAAAGGCATCGCCGCTTTCCCTGTCATACTCCGTCATATACCAAGTCCAATTACTTCTAAACGGAATGATATATGCAGCATGAACCTCTTTATCCGCTAAAGCTACATCCTCCTGTGCGTAAAGCTCCGGCACTCTTTCAAGCATTTCATCTGTCATTAAGTTTTCAGGATCATCTTTGGAATAATATTGTGGTTCTTTTGCTTCTTCTATCTCTGAATTACCTTCTATTTTTTCCTCAAGATAAAGATTTTTAGAAAGCAGCTCATCAATATGCTTTGCCACACTTGACCAAGTAAGAAAAACATCACTGCAATCTTTCTTCTGTAATTTAAGTCCCTTAGCATCGTGCCATTCATCACTTCCCATTGCCCCTGAAACAGCATGAGAGCTTCCCCCGATGCCATACTCATCTTTTAGGAAATTAGTTTTTTCTTGAAGTGTATGGTTTTCTTTGAAGAATTTGGTGATTCGCTCTTTTCCCTTATCTATTCCGCTTCCTCTTGAAATTGCAGCAAAGACTTCATCTTCTGTAATAAATGGATTTGCTTTAGGAAGCTCTATCAGATTGGTACTATATTCCTTTCGTGGCAGCTCAAGTTCCTGTAATCTCTGATAAAGGCTATCTACCTTGTGGTAGTGAAATCTTAGTACATCTCTATTTTCTTTATATCCTGCTAAAAACCTGCTGTATTCTTTGATTGTTTCTTTCAGATACTCAGGATTTTTTAATGCCTCAGACAATTTTTTCGTTTCTTCCGGAAAGCCACCACCTCTTTCTATAAAATCAAAATATCCCTGTGCTTTTCCTTCTTCGCTTAAATCGTGATATAGATACCATAGGGATTCTGAAATTCTATCTCTTTCATAATCAAGGGATTCAGAAAGTTCTACATTTGTGGCAAACTCTCCGGTTTCCAAAAGCTCATTTATCCTACTTGCTGCATCATTCCAGCTTAAAATTTGCGTATCATCTTCTCTTGCTGAAGTCCCATAAGCTAAATGAATGCCTTTATCCGAATACCAGGAAGATACTTCTCTTTCATCAATGTAAAATCCGTTTCCGCCTCTAAATGTATCTTTGAGGTATTCTCCCAATTCTCCATTACTTTTTCCTTTAGAAAACTCTGCAATAACAGGAAGTCTACTTCCATCGTGATTTCCTCCGTTAATAAGGACAGCATCTATATCCTTCTGAGTTAATGGAATGGTAAGTCTCATCTGTCCGTAAGTATTTTCGGGTAAAGAAAAAGAAGCCTTATCAGCTTCTCTTATCTCTACCTCAGTATTATCTTTTAAATTTCCACTACTTCCTTGATCGTCATTTCCTTTAGAGCTGAAATCATCGCCCCATACTGCGGATTGTTCTCGTCCTCTATCTTCCAAGCTGCCATCAGTTTCGGTTTTTCTGTTCTCATAAAGTCCATCGCTTGTTTTTGAATATCCATCAGGTGTCCTGTCAGCTTCTTCTCCTTGTATAGATCTACTAGCATCTCGAAATGGCTCTGCTCCTCGCTCTCTGAAAGATAAGTGAGTCTCATCACTGCGTAAATCGGATTCGGGAATTCTTTCATGAAATCCGTCTGTTCCTCCAAGCTGTTTAGTGTATTCTCCCTGATTTTCTCTATTATCTCGTCCGTACTCTCCATTTCGGAGAACTCGCTCGTTTTCATTTCTTTTCTGATCATCTCGTCGAAGTACATTTTCTTCTACCTCCTCAATTTCTTCTCTAATCTTATTATATCCTGCTTCTTTACCTCTTAAAACTTCTTTGTCAAGCTCTTTACTTTTCTGAATGGTCGCATCAATGATATTTCCGCTAATATCCGATACGGTTTCACCAAGACTCATAAAAGATATGCTATCAAGTCTTTCAAAATTTTCTCTTAAAAGTTCACTATCCATAGGATAATCAAGCTGAAACCTTGAAGATACCGCATAGCTCACTGATTCTCTCACAAACTTTGTAAAAGATATTCTATTCTCATCGGCTATTCTAAGCTCGTTCATAAGACTGTCTATCTTTTCATCTCCGTAAAGCCTGCTTAAAGAAAAGATATTTTCTAAGGTGCTTTCACTTTCCTCATAGCCCTCATTTTTTATCATTTCCTTTAAGACATCCCTATGAGCTTCCTTATCAAATCTCCAAAGATTGACCTCATTGACATCCCTGTTTCTTGAAACCGTCTGGCTTATATCAAAGATATAGTCCACCTTCTTGTATGTGCCGTAGTCCTCCAAAATTGGGATACCCTTTTTACCTCTCATAACGGTACGGTTAAATCGTTCCCTCCAATAGTCGAACTTGGCACAGGCTGTCGCCTCAGGATTTCTATCATAGATACTAAGCTGACTTCTAAAGTCATATCTCTGATTGTTTCCGACAACCTTTAGTAGCTTCAGATATTCTGCTTCACTTTGAAGCACATCTTGTTTTACAAGCTCCAAAATGTTATGAAAATCATTTATTCGCATTTTTACCTCCTTCTTTTTTCCAAACAAAAAAGGTGGTTAGATTTTACTCTAATCACCTTTAAATTCTATGTGCTGCAACTTACTGCAACTTAATTTTTCTGTTTTGACTTACTAAAAATCCTTATTTTACTAGGTTTTATCTCCCATTCATACTGCATAAATCACGATTTTGCAACTTACTGCAACTTAAATCAAGCCCAAAAAGGAATATACTTCATATATCTCGGAGCTGTATTTTCATCAACTGGCTTAATAAGTTTGGCTTCTAATGTATCTTTAATTATCCTCGATGCTTTATATTTATCTTTATCACTTATATCAAATAATTCTCTGAGCGAATTATTCGTTATACTCTCTCCATTGACATAGACAAAGCAAGCCTGCATATAACAAGTTCTTATTCTATCTTCTTTACTAATCAAGTCAAAAGGAGCTTTCAAATAGAGAGTTACTTTTGTGAATTTATCACTTTGATTTTCGATTTTAGGAGCAAGCATAGAATTCTTACTTGTCGCATATACTATCTTATCAAAACCACTTCCTCTTTCTTCACAAATCCCACATTTGTGCATAAATCCTGCAAGATTTTCATTTCTTGAAATCGGAACTGTATCAACAATGCGGTCTATCGAAACCAATGGCGAACCTGCATTTGAAAATTCTATCCTATCTTTGAATAACTCAACCATAGGACTTGTCCCTTTTTGTTCAATAGCTTGATGAATCATGATATTGGCAATTAACTCACGAATGGCTATCTCCGGATAACCCAACTTGGTTTTTCTTATAGAGTCTTCAATTATCTCTTCCTGTGGAATGACAGTCAAAACATAATCTACAATTTTCTCATATGAAATAGCATAACCTTCACTGAATACTTTTTCCCGTATCGTGTCAAGTCTATTGTTCTCTTTATACCAAATTACTCTTATAGATTTATGAGCTAAACCCTCAAAATTCTTTAAATCTTTTGAAATAAGTAATGCTCCTAAATTAGTAATATCATAGCTTCCGGAATCATTTCTTTTTATAAACTTTTCATTAGTAAAATCATCCAATATTTTATTGTTATTTTGTGGTAATGCAAACCCCATCTTTTCATAATATCCCGCTACATTCAGTACATCTAACACCTCATGAAACGAAATATTATCTTTTGCATTTCTTAATTCAAACGGAGTTGTATCAAAAGCTGCCCATAGAGATCTCTCTTTATCAGGATATTCTTTCAACTTCTTCTTATTTGTTCCAATTCTAATATACTCTTCACCTGAAAACTTAATTGGCTGCTTTTCTGCACATGGAATTTCGAGTAATACTACATTTTTATCCTCAATTTCTGTTTTATAAAATCTGAAGTCTATTCTTGGATTTGTCATTCGAGATAACCATGCTTCAAGTTCTTCCGAACCTTTTTTACTCTCCCTATAATCAAATGTAGTTCCTACAATTTTATGTGTATTATCATCAATACCCCAGAGTAAATATGCTTTAGGTCTTCCCCATAAAGTTGCAGAATTACCCAAAGCAGAAATATACTCACCTATCATCTGAGGTTCATCGTTATTATGCTTAAATTCAACCCATTCTGTTTCACTTGGCAAAGAAATCAACTCTCTGATTAAATTTTTTATATAATCTTGATTTTTTATTGCCATCTTAATTCTCCTAACAATTACAAATAAATTGCTTATATTATAGCATTTTTAGAGGATTTTTTCCACTCTGAAATTAGTTACCTCTTACTTTGCGTATGTCAGAACAGCCTCTTTTAGCTCATTTTCAATCGCTTCTAAAAATTCTTCCTTTGAAGATTTTCCCTGAGCAATATCCGATAATTCCATTTCCCATTTTGCGGTTGTTTCTGCTGATTTAAAGGTATCGGATACTATTGTTACAAGGCTAATCCCTTTATGCGTGGCTACAAGATTTTTCTTATCCCTTTCTACAAAGCCCTTAAAGATTAGATTTTCAATAATTCCTGCCCTTGTTGCAGGTGTGCCAAGACCTTTTCTTTCCACTTCTACACCTTTTTCAAGTGCGTCATTTCCCGCAATCTCCATAGACTTTAGAAGCGTATCTTCTGTAAAGTGCTTGGGAGGTTGGGTAAATTTTTCTTTAATCTCTTTATTTTCAATGTTTAAAGCATCATCAACATTTACATTAGGAAGTTCTACATCTTCATTCTTCTTGGACTTATACTCTTTAAGATATTTTGTAAAACCCTCGTCTTTAATTACCTTTCCTGAACTTGTAAATTCAAAGCCGTCAAATTCAGCTACTATCTTCGTTATATTTTCAATGAGTGGATAGCCTACACTTGCGTGAAATTTATCGGATATAAGGAAATAAACTTTTGCTTCGCTTGGAGGAAGCTCCGAAACATCTTCCTTTAATGAACTGATTGTCGGAATAATCGCATGATGATCCGTAACCTTTTTAGAGTTAAATACCGTCTTAATACGCCCTGTGTCAAAGTCATTCTTACCCAAGATGTTATTGACCGTACTTACAATCATATCTTCCGTTAAACATCTGCTGTCTGTTCTTGGATAGGTGATGAGCTTTTTCTCATAAAGGCTTTGGGCATAATCAAGTGTCTGTTTAGCACTATATCCGAAATACTTATTGCACTCTCTTTGAAGTGTTGTAAGGTCAAAGGGTAAATCAGGTTTAGTAATCTTTTCTTTCTGAATGACATCGGTTATTTCAATCTTATCGCCTACTAAACTTATAAGCTGTTCAGCAGCAACTTCATCATCAATTCTGTCTGTGGAGAGTGTAAATCCATTCATAGAAAGCTCTACTGTGTAATATTTTTCTTTCTGATAATTTGCTATCTCATCATCTCTTTTTACAATCATGGCAAGGGTAGGTGTCTGCACTCTGCCAACACTGTAATTCTGCTGATACAGACAAGAGTAGAGCCTACTAATATTCATTCCGACTAACCAATCCGCAATAGCTCTTGCCTGTGCTGATTCAAAGAGATTATCATAGTCTTTTCCGTCTGTTAGGTTATCAAAACCCTCTTTAATGGCACTATCTTCCATTGAAGAAATCCAAAGGCGTTTCATCTTCTTTTTACAATTCACTTGATTATATACAAGTCTAAAAATACTTTCTCCCTCACGACCTGCATCGCACGCATTGATAACCGTATCAACCTCCTTATCATTCATCAGCTTTTTAAGGATGTTAAACTGCTTCTTGGTTGCCTTTGCTACTTCATACTTGTAGTCGCTCGGAATAATCGGTAAATCAGCCATATTCCACTTGGCGTACTTTTCATCATAAGCATCCGGATTTGCCATTTGAATTAGGTGTCCAACGCACCAGCTCACCCTATATCCGTTTCCTTCATAATATCCGTCTTTCTTTTTATTTGCTCCAATGACCTTTGCAATGGAGATTGCAACACTCGGCTTTTCTGCAATAACTAACTTCATCTGTGTTTTCCTCCTGTTATAAATCAAAATAGGGCGAAAGATGTTACTCTCCCGCCCTGCATTTGCACCAAATACTGTATTGTTTTTGATGCAGCATTACTGCTCATCTTCTGCTTCATCTGCATCATTTGTTTCTTCTTCACTTTCAGATTCAGAAAAGAAATCATCATCTTCCTCCTCTAAGGCTTCAAGTTCTTTATCTTCTTTCTTTTTCAAAACCTTAAAATAGTAGCCTGCTCCTAATGCACCACCTACTACAAGAAGCAAAATAATATAGGTTCCTAAATTACTCTTTTCGTCCTTCTTCTCAGGCTTTACTTCTTCCTTAACAGGTTCTTCTTTTACTACTTCCTGCTTTGGTGCTTCTTTTTTCTCTACCATGTTTAAGAGATCATCTTCAGATACTTCCGTAAGAAGCATTACATTCTCACTATCTTCATCATGATTGATGATTAAATGAAAGGTCTTACCGTTTTTAGTTTGAAAGGTAATAAACTGCCTTGCATCAGCGGAATATTGATCCGTTTCTTTGTTATCGCTGCTATCCCCATGATGAATCGGGTAATCTTTATTCGCATTATCCTTATTTTCCGTAACGGAAGCTCTTGCCTTTGACGGTGCAGAAGCTACTCCCTTATTGGTATTTACACTCTTACTTGTGTCATCCATAGCTGAATCTTGGCTGTTATTGTTAGCAGGCGTTTTAGCTGTCAGCTTATTAGGATAACGAATTTCCTTTTCTTTATCTTTTGATTGTTTAGTATTTTCATCTTTTGTAGTATTTCCAAAACTTGTCTTTGGTTCACTTCCCTTACCTGTATTTACAAGTGGCTGAGAATTTCCTGCACTTGTTTTTATAGTGCTATTTGGTGGAATTGGTGTAACAACATTAGATGATGCCGGAGCTTTATTCACTTCATTAGCCTTTTTTTCAAGATCTTTAATCTTTTCATTTAGCTTGTCCATTTCCTTTTTAATATCAGAAGATAAATCTTTGTTATCCTTTTCTTTTTTCAGTTTTTCTTTCAGACTTTCAATTTCATCTTCAAGAGCTTTGATTTTTTCCTTCTGCTTATCGCTTAACTTATCTTTATCCTTAATCTCACCATTTAGCTTATCAAGCTCCCATTTAAGTTCTTTTGCCTGCTTTTCCATCTTGGAAATATCCTCTTTGGAAAGCTCTGTCTGCGTTGACTTATCTTTCGTCTTTTTATCTTCCGTCCGAATGCTTTTGTCCTGCTGTGGCTTTTTTTCTTCCGTCTTAGTTTCTTTATCCTTAAGTTCAGCCTTTGCTACCTTTCGGATAATCTCATCTTTTCCATCTCCCTTTACCTCATAAAACAGAAACTCATCAATGAATTTCATATCATCTGGGAGCATTGGAAGATCTCCGCTATCAATAAGTTGTCCTTTCTCAGCCTTTATCTTTTCTTCCTTAAAGACCTTTTCATCTTCAAAGATATACCTTACATTTACTTCAACTTCCGTTTGAACAGCTTCGTTTTTTGTTGGAGCTTCAGATTTTTGCTCCTGTGCATAAACAACCGTCCAAAGACCTAAAATACAACTAATACTTACAATTACCGCAAGTGCTACCGTCCAAAACTTATTATTCTTTTTCAAACTGGTTTTCATTTGTTTTCTCCTTTTTTATTTCTGCTTTTTGTCTGTTTACCTTTGCCATCAAATCGCTGATTGTGATGTTATTCTTTCTGCAAATGGCAATGATCTCTTCATTTTCAAGCTCTTCTTCACGAATGAATAAAGGCTCCAATTCTTCATCAATCAGAGCCTTTTTATCATTTAACTTCTTTATTCTGTTTTTTACTGCTATCAGTTCCTTTTTCAAATTGTTACCTCCTATTTCTTTACATTTGGCGGAAAACCGAATCCTACGGGATGGTGCTTACAAAATGTTGCTATCCAATCATCTAAGGTAGTTACTCTTATTCGACCGATGTTATCAATCACTTTTCCATCTCCAATGTAAATACCTACATGACCATAGGTAAGCCCTGCACTGCTTCCGCTACTGCTGCTTTCGACTGCCACAAGCATTCCGACCTTTAGCTTTGACCTGTCTGATGTAAAGGTATAGTTTCGGTACATATCACAGGCATTCCCACCTATATATCCAAGTCCTGCATTTTGATAGACCTGTGATACCCACATGGCACACCATCCTGCACCCGGAGATGGCGTAATGTATGCAGCATTAACAATCTTCTTTTGTACTTCCGTAGATGCCTCATACTCTTTTCCACCGCCGATACCTCCATTTGCACTGATAAGGTCAGAATTACCAAAGGCTTCTCTCATATTGCCTTGTGCAAGGAACAAGGCTTCATAATGCTTTAGATTATCGGGATAGTTTGCAAAGAACTTTCGGATAATGCTGTCCATCTCTTTTTTATGAAGCGTTACGATGAGTTTTTTATACTCATAAGGTTCTTCGTGGCTTTCTGTATATTCATTACCATCTTCATCGGTATAGTTTTCTGTAACTGTCCTGTATCTGATTTCAATTTCTTCCCTATACTCAAGGTCATACATGGACTCAAATAATTCTTTTAATATGGATTCTACTTCCGATACACTCTTTACCTCTCCGCACCTTGATGTAATGTAGGATAAAAGCTCATGGACATTATGACCGATGTATTCTGTATTATTTAAGATATATTCATCATATCCGGGATAATTTTCTTTCACATGGTCAACTTCACTTTGAAGCTCACCCTCCATATCTGAAAATTTCTGATTGATTTCACTTAGGACATTTGGCTTTGATAAATAGCTTGTTGTAAGCACAGAGCTTGTAGAGTTCATAAAGCCTGTCATTCCCGTTCCTGCAAAGTTAATCACAAAAGTCCCTAAGATAATGATACCTATGAAAATAAGCATTAGTCCTTTTGCTTTTCGGATAATCATATCCTTTGAGCTTTTCAGTGTTCCGATAAGTCCCTCTTTAATTCGATCTCTAAGCCTTGACTTATTCTCACGAGAAATTGCTGCCTTTACCTGATTTTTCTTTTGAAATCTTTTATATGCACTTGCTCTTTTATACTCATCCGTCTTTTTCAGTTCCTTTTTGGCATCACGAAATTCCAACTTTGACTTACGCTTTCTGATTTTATAGTCCTTATTTGTAAGGTCATAGCCTCTTTTAGCTCTTTTCTTATCAGAATACTTCTTTATGTCATGAATGAGCTTGGAGCTTGTATCTGCTGTCTTTTCTCCTGCTTCCACTCCTTGATTTTCATCACTTCCATGAGAAAGGTAATCTCTTACAGTTTTACTTCCTTTGGCAAGTCCAGAAAGTGCAGATACTTTTACCATATCTTTCTTTAGCTTTTTCTTCTGCTCTTTATAAATACTGCTATGAACTTTTTTGCTTGCAGTATCTTTTCCAGTCTTTTTATCATCAGGCTTATTCTCCTTTAACACATCATCCTTTTTCCTTGTATAAAGGCTTTCAGTATAGTTTTTTCTCTTATAATTTTTCTTTTGAGCTTTTTGGCTTTTTGAGAAACTATTTGTATTTTCTGCTTTATGATGAAGATTATCCTCCACATCATAGGTCGATTCAAAATAGTTGCTGTCTCTAAAGTCATTATCGTATTTGTCTATAATCCCGTCATTATCAAGGTCTTTTCCTAAAGGATCATAGATTTTTCCATCCTTAACCTCCGTAATATAATCTGATCTTCCCGTTTCAATTGCGGAATTTACGTCTCCCTTATCTGAAGCTCTATATTTTTCGTTTCTCTTGGATGTTCCATAAGACTTTTCATTATCAGCACTTACCTTACTTGTTTTTTCATGCACTTTATCCTGAAACCGTTCTTTCTCATGAACGATTTTTCCTCTGTAATCATCGTTATCCTTTAGCTTACTTTCTTCAGGTATCGTATATGTTTTACTATGAAACATCTCTCTTTCAAGGCTTGCCTTATGCCTTTCCTTAAAATCCTTTTTCAGTTTCTTTCCCATAGGCTACCTCACCTCTTCCGGCTTGGTAGTCATCTTCTGATAAAGGATTGTATCTTTCGGAAACTTATCAAGAAAAGGCACAATGGTATTTCCAAAGAACAGTAGTCCCTCACCCTCATTAGAGTTAGTTACATACCTAAGCTGAGGAAGTGAGATTTTAAGTTTTCTTGCAAGTATCTCTCTATCCCCCGAAGCCTGATTTAACATTAAGACAAAGTCCGTATTATCAAAGATATTTTCTATCTCCTTACTCATAAGTAGGTCTTTGACATTTTGCGTAATACCTGTTGGAATACCTCCCCATTTTCTAAAACGCTTCCAAATCTCAACCGAATACGATGCTGTCTGCTCATCTTTTAAAAGTAAATGAAACTCGTCGATATAGTACCTTGTAGACTTGTTTCCTCTGTTTTGTGACACCTTATTCCACACCTGATCCTGAATAACAAGCATACCTATTTTCTTTAATTGACTTCCAAGCTCCTTAATATCAAAACAAAGGAGCTTCTTATTTAAATCCACATTTGACCTGTGATTAAAGACATTAAGAGAACCTGATACATAGATTTCCATCTCTGTTGCCAGCTTCTTACCGACCTTTTCTTCCTGCCCTTTTAACATATCGTATAGGTCTTGAAGTATCGGCATATTGTCAGGAGTAGGATGTTCAAAATACTTTTCATAGATTTTAGGAAGGCACCTATCTATAACAGACTTTTCTTCTGCCGTAAGACCACTACCACCTACTACAAGCTCAAGCATACTCATGATAAAGTTTGCCTTGTCTTTCAGCGGTGCATCCCCATCACCGTAGTTCATGTTTATATCAAGGGGATTCAGGTAATCCTTTGACTTACTGCTGACCTTAATGACTTCTCCCTTAAACTGCCTTACGAGGTTTCCATACTCTCCTTCCGGATCGCAGATAATCACATCATCATCTGTTACTAAAATCGCATTTGCCATTTCTCTTTTGGCACTAAAGGATTTACCGCTGCCCGGAGTTCCGAGGATTAGACCGTTTGGGTTCTTTAATTTCTTTCTATCTGCCATAATCAGGTTATGGCTTAGGGCATTTAGTCCGTAGTAAAGACTATTACTTGAATTGATAAAAAGCTCCTCTGTGGTAAATGGCATAAATACTGCAGTTGATGAGCTTGTCAGTCCTCTATCTATTTCAATCTTATTTACACCAAGAGGCAGCACGCTCACTAAACCTTGTTCCTGAGAATGGTCAAGTCTTTTCAGCTTACAGTTATGCTTATTTGCAATGGAGCTTATTTGAGCAATTGTGTTATCGAGCTTTTGCACTGTCCTTGCAAAGTTCATAAAGACAATACTTACCACAAACATTCTCTCATCTCTTGTCTGTAAGTCTTTTAATAGGCTCTTTACATCCTCACCATAGGTAATTAAGTCCGATGGAAGAATGTCCATATCATAACCGCTTCTTACCGCCTTCTTATTTTCCTCAATCTTCATCTTATCAATATCAGTGTTTTTTCGTTTTACCATCTTAATGGCTTCTGACTGATCAATTGCCTTAATATGAAAAGAGATATTGATGTTATCATCAATATCCAAAAACTCAGATAGCATACGGTCAGATAGCTCACTTGCAAGGATTTGAAAGTGGCTGACTGCACCGATAAATTTTCCAAACTTAAAATATCTGCTTGGCATAAAGTTAAATTCATCAGGAGCAATATATGTCTTGGTGCTTTCTCTTTTCTTTAAGTCCTTATAGGAAAACTCAAAGGTCTTATTCGGATTTAATATATCGTGAAGTATCTTTAGCCTTTCTTCTCCTGTAAGACTTTCAGCACGAACCCCCATACTTTTGAGATTAGACAATATATCTATCTCCAGTCTTTCAAGTTTTGATGTAGCCTGCTCTAAATTGTCTGCTTCTACTGTAAAGGTTATATATTTTGATTTTTTAAGTCCGTTATTTCCCTTTACAATCTGACTTTTAAGCATCTCTCTAAATTCAAAGCGTATATCGTCGAAACCGTCCTTTTTATCCGGTATCTGAATTGCCGACTTCATTTCTTCGTTTCGTCCGAGCTGATTGATATATGAAAACTCAATGCTGATACTTGGATCAAAAGAGTTTAGGAAGTTTGCAAACTGATTAAAAATCAAGTCCCTATCTTCATCTAAGGCAAGCTGATAGTTGATGTCCTGAAAGGCTATACTTTTACTGAAGTGCTTTTCATCAAGCTGGCATATTCCGCTTTTTAAAAGCCTTAGATAGGGAATGGTATCTTCTACCGTATATCTTTTCGGTTCTTTCTTAAAGATAAGGTCAAGGATTCCTCCCTTATCTTTTTTTGACTTGCAATTACTTTTCTTTAAGTCCCGCTTTTGACTTCTCAATGCCTTTTCGTTTTGTATGAGTTTTATTTGCTGAATTTTTCTTTTCTTGTTCAAGGTAAACCTCCTTTCTCACTCTCTTTTGCGGTTGATAAAACTTATGAAGATAAATGTTCTTAAAGTATTTCTCAAATGTCAGTCCGTCCTTTTCAAATAGTGTGATGAAAAAGATAGGAAGCGTGGATACGATAAGGAATATGACAGCTATGTCATTTAGCACAAACTTCCTCATAAATAAATAGACTGGTATTCCAACCAGTCCTGCAATGGTAAATCCTATGAGCTGCCTTTTTGTAAGGTTAAAGGCTACCTTTGTCTTTACCTTCTTTAAGTCCTTGGGTATTGGTACATACGCCATAACTTACCTCCCATCTTCTTTGTCCTTTGACAGCTCCTCAAAGTGTTCATATACAGATCCGATTTCATCCTGAATAATTGCAAGTTGTTCATCTGTATTCTTGTTATATCTTTGCTGCATTAAGCAAAAATCATTATGGCAGCAACCAATGTCCTCTGTTTTTTCTTTCAATTCTTCTACCTTGTTATGAAGTCTGATTCTATCAATTACCGCCATAACGCCTGCTCCGATTACTACTGCTGTAAATACTGTTTTTCTTTTATTCATACTATCTTTCCTTTCTTTTTTAGTGTGCATTTAATACGCTTTTGGCCAGTGTTCCGCTCTTTAGCATCATTAACCCCAGCAAAACCGCATAGCCAAGTATCGTCATTGTACTTGTGTGTATATCTGTTATCTTAATCGTCTTAACTAAAACTGCGTAAATTCCAAGACAAACCATTAAAAAGAGTCCTTGTAATCCAAGTGCAAATAGTCCTTTGATGTAGTTTGTTCCAATCTGTCCCCACTCCTTGTTTCCCATTGTGGCAAAAGGAATAGCTGAAACCGATGAGTAAACATAAATCTCAAACATTCTTCCGTAAACTACAAGCATAATCACAACGGATATTACCTGTATAGCAACCTTGATGAGTGAGGTTTCAAAGAGAATCATGACAAGCTCTCCAAGCCCCTTTTCTTTTAGGGTATCCATCATTGCCACTATCTGATCTCCGGAAACGGCGGCAGAGGTATTTATCACCCCTGCCGCCTTATTTACCATGTGCTGTGCCACATCAAAAACTGCCATTGAAAACTCAAAGGCATGGGATACTAACCATACAGCAATCCACATCTTGATGATGTACTTGAAAAATTCAAAGGTATCTGTATCGTGCATATTGTTCTTTTGCATTACCATATTGATAAGCTCGATACAAAGAACTGCTGTGATGATTAGTCCCGCTATTGGAATGATAACGGAATCGTTAATGCTTTTTATAAAGGCAAATACATCTCCGTTCCACCCCATAGGCGTTTTACCTACATCTGTTGCAACTGCACCAACTTTATCGTTGATGTCAAGAAACATGGACTCTAAGTTTGCTTGAATACCGCCCAATAGAAGTTCCTTAAAGAATTCTTCTATCTTGTCAAATATTCCAAACATCTAAGCTCTCCTTTTCTTCTTAATTGAGTACATTGGCAAGTAGTGGAATGAGCTTAAGTCCGATAAGAACGATCCCTCCTCCAGCCATAAGCTGCTTAATACCTTGGCTCTTAGCACCGGGATTGTCATTACCATATCCTTCCATCAAGTTGATAACGCCCCATGCTCCAAGTCCTGCACCTACTGCCATAACCAAAATCTTTAATACATTAACTGCCTGTGTAAAAAATGCCATAAGTTATTCCTCCTCGTTTTCTTCTTTCTTTTCAATCTTGTTATATGACTTCACTACAAAGTTTTTGTAAGTCTTTCCCTCTTTTTCACGCTTCTTAAAGTAACCAAAGATATGAATTAAATCGCCCTTTTCAAACTCCTTTGCTTTCTCAGCTTTTTCTCCATAGGCTGCACAGTTAATATACTCCTTGCCTTTACCGTACTTTTTTACAAGCGTGAAGTTTGCAATTTCTACCGTTTCTCCGTCTTTTTCAAAGTTTGAGAAAGTAGGTTCCGCCACTAAGTTGGCGTTGATGTTAATCATTTCTTGTTTCATCTTTTTAAATTTCTCCTTTTCATTTCAATAAAAAAAGCGACCAGAAGTATTACTTTTCCAATCGCTGATGCTCTTACTATTTAGTTTTTTCTTAGTGGGACTTCTGATCCTTATCATCTTGCCTCCTGATTTTGAATAAAAAAACAGCAAATCTTTTTAAGACTTACTGCATTCTTGTTATAACCGTTTCTCTATTTAATTTTGCTTTTCCTTTTCGCTTCATATAGCTTTCTATGTCAAACAAATTCTTCTTATCATAGTCCTCAAGTAATCTATAGTTCTTATGCTTTGTAATATCGTATTTATCTGAAAGAAAAGGTCTGACACCTCTAAGCTGAAAGATACATTTACTACCGTCCATTACAGTAATCTCATCTTGACTCATCAGTTCTTTGCCTGTCTTTTGGTAATTAAGTCCAAAGCTCTTTTGATTTGACCTTGTTTCCGATGTGTTATATAAATCTATCGTTTCTTTTCCCAGTGTTTCAGACAATTCTTTTAGTGTCGTTTTCTCCTTGCCACCAAGAAACAAGGTACTATCACAGTTACCTACGATTGTATCGGCATTATCCTTATAGATTGCCTTTAACTGAGATTGTGCTTGAAGTATGATACTTGCTGATATTTCTCTGGAACGGATTGTTGCTATAAGTTTCTCAAACTTTGGAATTAAGCCGATGTTTGCAAATTCATCAAGCAAGCATCTCACATGGACAGGTAATCGTCCGCCATATACATCATCTGCCTTATCACATAAGAGATTAAAAAGTTGTGAGTACATAATGGAAACTACAAAGTTAAAAGTATCGTCTGTATCAGAGATGATAACAAATAGTGCTGTCTTTCTATCTCCGAGGGTATCAAGCTCAAGTTCATCTTCTTTCATTAAGTCCCTAAGCTCTTGAATATCAAACGGAGCAAGCCTTGCACCACATGAAATAAGAATAGACTTTGCTGTTTTTCCGGCAGCCAATTTGTACTTTTTATATTGCTTCACTGCAAAATGTGCAGGCTCTTTCTTTTCAAGTGCTTCAAAGAGTCTATCTATCGGATTCATATAGGTTTCATCATCTTCTCTAACTTCTGAAGCATCTATCATATCGAGAAGTGTTGCAAAGTTCTTTTCTTCTCTTGGAGCTTCATAGAAGATGTAGCCGATAAGGGCTGTATAGTAGAGCTTTTCAGCTTTGACCCAAAAATCTTCACCTGATTTTTCTCCCTCTCCCTTGGTGTTTGCGATGATTGTCTGTACTAATTTGAGTATATCTTTTTCACTTCTGAGATAAGCAAAGGGATTGTATTTCATAGACTTTTTGAAGTTAATAGTATTTAGGATTTTTATCTCATATCCGTTATCTTCAAGCATCTTACCGCACTCAAGGACTATAGTTCCTTTAGGATCGGTTACACAATATGACGAGTGCATCTGCATAAGATTCGGTTTTACATAAAATCTCGTTTTCCCACTTCCTGATCCACCGATGACAAGAGCATTCTTATTTCTTGCATACTTAGGATTAGCCGGTCTGCCATTCATAGTTAATCGTTCTGTTTGCGTAAGCAGGATATTGTTTTGAAACTTTTCATCCATGTATGGCTCTATATCTTTTTTTGTTCCCCATCTTGCTGAGCCATACTCTTTACCCTGTCTAAACTTTTTAGCATTTTTCCCTTTGGTATATACGATGATTTTGATTAAAACTGCTACTACCACGCCCATTATAATATCCGTAGGATGAAGGCTTGGAAGAAAGCTCATCGTATTAATCTCTAATACCCCTTGAAAAATTTTGTCAATAATATCGCCACCTATATAGGCTCTTACATGATGTGAAAAGATATTACCTATATAGAAAAATGCAAGATAGGGAATGTTTTGCTTTAGAAACTTTACCTTATCTTGCACCTTAAATAAGCCTTTGATGTCCTTTAATATTTTATCTATCATAGGCTCTGCTCCTTTTGTTTATTCTTGATTTTATCTTTGGAAACAGAGTTTTTAGCCATCTCCTTAAACTTCTCAATATTCTTATGAATGGACTCCTTCCTTTCCGTTTTCTTTTCTGATTCTGAAAGGGCATGCTTAAATGCTTTGTCCATAACCTTCATATCTTTAGCTTGAAAGAATACTGAGTATTTCCCACTTTCCTTATCTTTCATGACTGAAAACTTTACCCCATACCGATTAAGTTCCTTTTTGAGTTCCTTAAGTTCTGCTTCTTCAACTGGAATTTCTTCAAGCTGCCCCTTTTTAACCATATCTTTTAGCTTTACTTCATTTCCGTTAGTATTAACCAGCTTTTCAAGTCCTCCAAGTTTTTCTGCTTCTTTCATCAATTTCTTTAATAAGTTCAGAATTAGCTTTCCTGTTACTTTAGCAGCTCTAACTTCCATATTCAGTGTTTTTCTTGCTATTTCTTCATTGATCAACTTCTCTCACCTCCATTCAGCAGTCTGTCCTTATTCCGATTCAGTTTGTCCTTTTGAATAACCTTTCTAAAATCTTTTCCTACAACCATAACAGGAATACACATCTCTATGATTCTTGAGTAGATTCTTTGATACTCTACGCTATCCTTACAATTTTGGATTGTGTCGTAGGAAAGATTAGTAGTGAAGATAGTCGGTTTCTGTTTTAAGTACCTGTTATTCACGATGTTATATACCTGTTCTTTGGCATAGCTTGTATCTCTTTCTATTCCCAAGTCATCTAAAATCAGAACGGAAGTATTTACAAGGGATTCAATATATGCGTTCTTATCAAAATCAAAACCTCCCTTTTGCAGCTCATTGATAATCTGTGCAAAATTTCTTATTTTAACGCCTATTTGATACTGTTCAATAAGGCTATTTGCAATGGAGCAGGCAAGATAGGTCTTTCCGCTACCTACTGAGCCATAAAAAAGAAGTCCGATATTTTCTTTTTTCATTTCCTCATAGTCTTTTACAAAGTTCTTTGCAATGATAAGGCTTTGATTTTCTTCTCCCTGATAATTTTCAAATGTGTATGACCACTGAATAATCGAGTTAAAGCAGCTACTCTTTAATCGTTCAATCTCCATCTGCTTTTGTCTTTCTTTTTCTCTTTCCTCTCTATCTCTGTCGCATTTGCAAGAAATCTTAAATATCATCTTGTTATCAAAGAACTCCATCACTTTTCCGTCTTTTCTTTCATGGCAAACTTTACAAAATGCGTGTCCATCCTTGATATATTCTTTTTCAGGATCGTAAGAATACTCTACATCTTCTATCATTACTTTTTCTAATTCTTTCATCATAGGTGTTCTCCTTTATCATATTCTTCCCATGTCGGGATATTTGATGTTTTCACTTCTTTTCCTCTCCCCTGATCTTTATAAAACCAAGAAAGGATTGTCGCTTTATGGTCCTTATAGGTCTTTCCGGTGCTTTTGATATATGCAGATAATCTCTCAATGTAATTATCAAGCTGTGAGTTCATTATGATTTGTAAATCGGATATATCTTCTGCCGTTAAAAATACATTTTGAAATGTTCCAAGCCCGTTTTCACCAAAACTATATTCTCTCTTATTATACTTACTCTTATTATTCTCTATATAGTTAGAGTCAAGATTTTGAACTTCCTGAAGTTCATTTTCTTTACTTCTGAGGTTAAAATCTTTTACTTCTGAAGTTAAGTTTTTTGACTTCTGAAAGTCATTTTCTTTTACCGCTAATATGCTCATAAAGTCTTTAACATATATGACATTCGGCTTACCAAGCCCAAGCCTTACTCTTTCAATCAGTCCGATTCCTTTTTTCATATCGAGTTCATCTAATGTTTTTATAGCTGTCGGCTTTGAGATATTTCTTCTTCTCATAATTTCTTCAACAGTAAAATAGATAAATACTCTGCCTTCCTTGTCTATCCAGTTATTCTTAAAAGACATTCCTGTGCGTTTCAGAAGCATGGAATAAAGGATAATTGCTTCTGCTGATAAGCCCCGAAATTCTTCTCCATCAACTAATATCTCCGGTACTTTTAAGAAGTTAAATCTTTCCGCTTCTCTGTTATAGAAATAGTCAAAGTCCATCGCTTCACCTCCTCCCCAAAAAATTTGCAAAGAAAAAGACGATAGTTTTTCTTCTATCGCCTTTGGTAACCGTTTTTATGAAATTTTTTAGATTGATTTTATTGCTTCATTGATTCCCTGAAGGAATGCTATAACAGCTACTCCGACCATCGGTATTCCATAAGGACTTAACAAAAATCCTAATACCAACGCCTCAATTCCAAGTGATATATCTTTTTGTATAAATGATCCTATTGCAGCAACGATACACATCAGCATCAAGAAATATAGAATAGTTGTTCCTATGCCGAGCAGGAATGTCAGAAATGCAGTGAGGATACTTAACAGCAATCTAATTGGAAATAAGATTATTTTTAATATCCATCTCATAAATACCCTCCATTTCTATTAAATCATCTTAAAATGCCTTAACGCATCCATGATAGCTTCCTCTTTTTCCGGTGTGCATTGTGGAATAACCTGTTTCTCTTTTTTTGATTTATTATAATGCTCCCTCAGTGCAATTCCACATTTCTTTTTAATCTGTGCAATATAGAGTGTCGAAACCTTTAAATCAAACTTTTCCAATATATATTTCTTGATTTGTGCATAAGTCGCTTTACTTTCAGCACTTGTCAAATCAAGCTCATCAAGCTTAATTTCAACATCTATATGTTTATCGACATCAAGTTTGGACAATAACGCTACCGTCTCAACGTGATGCGTCTGCGGAAAAAGATCCACCGGCTGGACTTTCTTCAATTCATAGCCCAACTCTTGGTAGAGTTTGATATCACGCGCCATGGTGGCGACGTTACAGGAGATATAGGCAATGCGGTCAGCTCCTGTTTGGGCACTTGCTTTGATAAAGCTTTCGGTCAAGCCCTTGCGTGGTGGATCGACCAGGATGGCGGTTGGTTGGACGCCTTCCTTGAGCCAATTCTTCATGGCATTTTCAGCTGTGTCACAGACATAGTGGGCATTGGTGATGCCATTTAAGCTGGCATTCTTCTGGCTATTCTCCACGGCTTCGGGGATGACTTCTACTCCATAAACTTCCTTGACATGCTTGGCAACTGATAGGCCAATGGTCCCGATTCCTGAGTAGGCATCAATCACGACATCCTCTTCTCTTAACTCCGCAAAGTCAATGGCTGTCTGATAGAGCTTCTCTGCCATTTCGGTATTGACCTGATAAAAGGCTGGTCCAGAGATTTGGAAATCATTTCCAAACATTTGATCCGTAATATAGTCTTGACCATAAAGCGTACGCCATTCTTTTCCAAAAATGGCATTGGTATTCTGATCATTGATATTTTGCATAACGGATTTGATGGCTGGGAATTGCTCGATCAACTGCTCGATCAACTGGTCCACACGGAACACCTTGGGACGAGTGGTCACCAAAATAACCATGATTTGACCTGAATGATGTCCTCGACGAACCACAAGATTCCGAATCAGGCCAGACTGTTCTTTTTCATCATAAGGCTTGAGGTCAAACCGACGAATCAAATCACGAAGCGCCAAGACCACTTGGTCAACGACTGGATCTTGGATGTAGAAATCTTCGATCGGCATCAAATCATGAGAGTTCTTCCGAAAGAAGCCTGTCTCTACCTGACCATTGACGCGACGGACAGGGACTTGGGCCTTGTTGCGGTATTGGACAGGATGGTCCATCCCCAAGGTCAGGGGCACTTCCATATCAGTGATTCCCGCCATCTTGTAGAGGCTATCCTTGACCTGCTTGGCCTTGAATTTCAGTTGCTCGGGATAAGCCAGGTGCCCCAAGTCGGCGATTCCGCTTCGTAAATAGGCAAGATCAAGCTCTTCATTGCGGTGAGGCGATTTTTCTAGGTACTCCTCTACTTTTCCGTAGCCAATCTTTTTGTTGACTTTAAGCACTCGCATGCGGACAACTTCTCCTGGCAGGGCATTCTCCACAAAAAAGACCAGGCCATCGACCTTAGCCACTCCTGCTCCTTCGTGGGTCAAATCGACAATCTCAACGGTTACAATTTCATTTTTCTTTAACATGGTGTTCTATCTTTCTACAAATTAAAAGGGGTGAAGTCCAAAACTCCTATCCCCTTATTATATCATCTCAGTCCCATTTGGTACAATTTCTTTTTATAAGCATCGAAATCGACGAGCAAGCCTTGGCCACCATACATATCGTAGGCATCGACCCAATCCCCATTTTCTGGGATGGTCACTCGTTCAATTCCTTTTCCAGCACTTCCAACCAGGCCAAGTCCATTGGTCAATAGGAAGGAGAAAGGTACATTGGTAGACGTCATAGCAAAGACTTTCCCGAGGGCTTCTGATCCCGTAAAGAGTTTGGTTGGATCCTTGATCTGGTGCATAATGGCAGACATGACCTCTTGTTGGCGACGGGTCCGACCAAAGTCCCCTTCATCATCCTTACGGAAACGCGAGTAATTGAGAAGGGTCCGGCCATCCATCCGTTGTTTTCCAACCTTGATGGTTTGTTGCGGAACGACACCGTCTTTCATGTTCAAATCGTCTGGTACTTCTACTTCACTGACCTTTTCGCCATCAACCGTTGAAAACTGCGCATTCATCTCGACCCCATTTGGGAAGAGGGTATCGATCGCTGTCGCAAAGGTCTTGAAATCGACCATGGCGTAATATTGGATGTCAATGTCAAAGTTATCTTTGAGCATCTGACGCACCAATTCAGCCCCTTGGTTGTTATTTTGCTCCCCAATGGTAAAGGCAGTATTGAGCTTCTGGTCATAGTAGCCATCATATTCAGGAATATTTTGCTGGCTGACACCATCTATATGGACCAGTGTATCCCGCATGAAGCTGACCATCTTGATCTTGCCTTCTTTATTATTGACATTGACCACCATGATGGAGTCTGTCCGGGTTTCATCTGACTTCTCACCGATCCGACCATCTGTCCCCAAGATCAGGATATTGACCCCATCTCGCGACTTCTTGCCGTTAAATTTCTCGACGACAGCAGGCTTGGCATCTTTACCAGCTGGTTTACTGTTCAGGCCTTTCACAAACATAAAGACCATACCACCGATAATGAGCAAGAAAAAGAGAGCAAGCCATTTGAGGATTCTCTTCACACGAATTTTTCTGCGGGGTTTCTTTCTTTTCTCCGCACCACCAGCTACCGCAGTTTTTTTCTTAGACTTTTGGCTACGTGACTGGTAGACAGGAAGTTGACCGATTTGCTCTGAAACCTCACCTTGAACTTCTTCAGTACTTGCTACTTCAGGCGTAGTAGGTCTGGATTCCTCATAAGCTCCTTGACTCTTCTTGAGCAGGTACTTGTATTCTAGTTGTTCTCGTTCATTCAAATAATGAAAATTTGAGTATAAGTACTCTAATCGCTTTCGCTCATGGTGAGATAGAAAGTTTGATTCCTTACTCATCTTTTCTCCATTCCATTTTCTTTTAAGGTATAGACCTGATACTGACCCAAGACTTTTGTCTGAATGCCCAAACAGTCTAATTCTTGATAGGCAAACTGCAGAAGATCAGGCGCTTCGTTTAGGAGGTCAATAATGAAAAAGTATTCTCCTAAAGCTGTTTTTAGTGGTCGACTTTCAATCTTGGTTAAATTGATCCCCCGCCAAGCAAAGGTAGACAAACCTTTATAGAGGGCTCCTGCCAGGTTACTTGGTAAGGTCAAGGCCAAGCTAACTTTTTGAAGGGCCGGACTTAAAGTTTCTGAGATCGCTGGCTCTTTGGCCCCTAAAATCCAAAAACGTGTATAATTGTCCTCGATTTCTTGGATGTCTTTTGCCTGGACTTCCAAGCCGTACTCACTAGCTGCTGCCAGAGGGGCAATCGCTGCAATTTCCAAGTCTGGATGTTCTGCTACATATCGCGCTGCATAGGCTGTTGAAGCCGTCATTTCCATAGCCACATTTGGATAATGGGCCCTGAGAAAAGCCTTCCCTTGGGCCAAGGCCTGTGGATGCGAATAGACCGTTCGAATAGGTCGATCTTTCTTTGCAACCAAGAGCTGTTGCTTGATGGGATAGACCACTTCTGCAACGGCCTGAATCGTCCCTTGATGAAAGAGGTAATCAAGGGTCTCATGGACACTGCCTTCGATAGAGTTTTCAACGGGGACGACTGCAAAATCGATCTCTTGATTCTCATAAGCTTTGATGACATCTGTGATCGTCCGATAGGCAATGCGTTCAGAAGTTGGAAAGCTATGAGTGGCCACATCATGGGTAAAAGATCCCTTGGGACCAAGATAGCCTACAAGCATCGAATGATCTCCGCAATTTCTTCAGGTGTTTTGTCCTCAACATCCACAATATGGGTAGCAATATCCTCATACAAAGGCAAACGACCATCAAAAATCTTCTTAAATTCTTCTTTTGTGTTGTTTAAAAAGAGGGGACGTTGCATGGCTTTGTCATTTTGAATCCGGCTGTACAAGGTCTCAAAATTCACTCGCAAGTAGATATTATGCGGATTTTTTTCCAGAAGGGCACGGTTATGAGGATTGACGACAATCCCGCCTCCAGGGGAAATAATGGCTGCCTCGTTTTCCAACAAACGCTCCAGCATTTCAGCCTCGCGACGACGAAAGGCTGCTTCTCCTTCCACTGCGAAATAGTCATTGATCGACATACCGATCTCTTCAACAATTAATTCATCCATATCATGGAACTTTGGATCAAGAATGCGACCAACGGTCGTTTTCCCAGCTCCCATAAAACCAAGTAAAATTTTAGCCATGCAGTAATGTCTCCAAATCTTCAAAAAAACTAGGGTAACTGGTGTTGATGGCCTCTGCCCGATCCAACACCACATTTCCATCTCTCACCAATAAGGCAGCAATGGTAGCCATCATCCCAATTCGGTGATCTCCAAAAGTCTCTAAGTCTGCTCCATGTAGGGGAGTCGGTCCAGTGATGATCATGCCGTCTTCCGTTGGCACGACATTAGCTCCCATGGCATTAAGGCTATCTGCTACGACCTGGATACGGTCTGTTTCTTTCACGCGAAGCTCTTCAGCATCCGCAATCACAGTCTGACCATTTGCTTGTGTCGCTAGTAAAGCAATAATCGGCAATTCATCAATCAAGCGTGGAATCAACTCCCCATCAATTCGAATCCCTTTTAAGGATGAAGTCTTGACAGTGAGACTCGCAGAGACCGCTTTTTCATCGCGATCCTCCATGGTGAGATCTCCCCCCATTTCTTGAATCACATCGAGAATCCCTGTCCGCGTTTGGTTGATGCCAACATTTTCAATCTTGATCACACTATCTGGCAGAATGAGGCCTGCCACTAACCAAAAGGCTGCACTGGAAATATCTCCAGGAACGATGACTTCTTGACCTTGGAACTCTTGTCCACCCTTGATTCGGATGGTTTTTCCATCCACCTGGATCTCTCCACCAAATTGGCGAATCATATCTTCCGTATGGTCACGCGTCTTTTCCTTCTCGATAATCGTTGATTCACCCTCAGCCTGTAAAGCCGCAAAAATTAAAGCAGACTTAACTTGGGCCGATGCGACTGGCAAACGGTAATGAATGGGTTGAAGCTGATGTGTCCCTTTTTCATGTAAAGGCGGGCAATCGCGCTCTCCCTGACCTGCAATCTCTACTCCCATCTGACGCAGTGGGATCGCCACACGATCCATGGGGCGTTTGGAAAGACTATCATCTCCAACCATGGTCACTGCAAAATCCTGACCTGCTAGGACACCTGAAATCAAACGTATAGACGTTCCTGAATTGCCCATATCAAGGGGAGCGGTCGGAGCTTGAAGACCTTGAAAGCCTACCCCTTGAATCCGAATCACATCCCCGTCATCTTGGATGGAGACTCCTAAATCTCGAAACACCTGGATGGTAGAAAGCACATCTTCGCCTCGCAAGATATCATAGACCTTGGTTTCGCCCTTTGCAAGACTTCCAAAAATAATGGATCGGTGACTGATGGATTTGTCACCAGGGACACGAATGGTTCCCTTTAGACCCTTGCTATTGGTTCTTAATTTCATTGCCATCTCCAGAGTGCTTTTCCACATATTCTATCATAAATAGGACATGAATTCAATTTTTGATCAAAAATTTGGAACAAAAAACGAATGTTTCCAAGCATTTTTTGCGTTTCTTTTCTTCTACTGGCGAACGAAAATACCAGAGTCGAAATTACAACTCTGGTAGAAATTTCTACTTGTATAAATCTTGAATCGGCTCAAAGATGATCTTTTCAAGATCTGCAAGATAAATAGACAATTGTTGTTGTTTGGTGAAAAATTCATTCACAATCGGACTTGCTTGGATTTTTTCCATGTAGTCCTTCATTTCTTGTTGCACAGCTTCTGTTGGAAGTTGACCGGATTGCATCAAGCCTTGCAGTTTATTTTGGAAAGCGACATATTCGTCAAACAGCGTTTTCGCTTCTGGATTTGCTTCGATCGCTTGCTTGCTTTCTACGACAGCCTTATATTCAGGAAGGTCTCGCAGGGTCCGAGAGAGTTCGTTTGCTAGATCATAAATATTTGCCATTTTCTAGGCTCCTTTACTGATAAGATACTTCTATTATACTGCTTTTCCTTCAATATTCCTAAAATGAAGCAGGTATTTTGACGCAAATCCTTCTGTAGACCTAGCGAGCAAGGGCAGTATAAGACGTCGCCTGGCTGATCAATGTTTGAGCCCGCTCTTGATCCTCTGCATTTTTAAAGGTCAGCTGCAAAATCCCGTGGATATCTTCACGATTCTCTTCATTGATGTGAATATTGACCAAAGAAATCCCTTGTACAATTTGCAAAATCTCAAGAATGACGCCTTCCTTATCTGGAACATCGATAAAGAGATCATAGGCACTATCGCGTCCAGCACGCTGATGGATCTGCATTTCTTTTCGGTGCTTCCGCCCTTCATGGAAAAAGGACCAAATAGCCTCTTCGTTATCTGCTTGAATGGTCTCAGCCACCTGATCCAAACGGTCTTTGAAATCTTCAATCCGCTCTAATATCGCTTGAGGGTTGGACAAGAGAATAGAAGTCCACATGCCTGGCTCACTTTCCGCAATCCGTGTCATATCCCGAAAGCCACCAGCCGCAAAACGGCGGGTCATTTCATGCTCTTCCCCATAAGCTACGGCCTGCTCGACCAGAGTGGAGGCTAAAATATGAGGAAAATGGCTGATCTGGGAAGTCACTCGATCGTGTTCCGCGGCATCGATTTCAATAAAGCGGGATCCCAATCCACTCAGAAGCTCTTTCAACTCTTCCGTGGCACCTCCTGTCGTCAAGCTGGAAGGGGTAAAAATATAATAGGCATTTTCAAATAAGGTTGCATCTGCTGCTGCTGCACCTGTCTTATGACTACCAGCCATGGGGTGCCCTCCCACAAAGCGAACAGCCTTATCTGTAAATACCCTTTCAGCTTGTGCAACAATTTCTGCCTTGGTGGAGCCAGCATCTGTCACCAGTACCTGGTCTTTCAAATTCAGGCCAGCTAAGGTTTCTAAGTAAGACTTGGTTTGCTTGATGGGAAGGGCCAAAATAATGATATCTGCTAAAGGGGCAAAGGCTTCGAAATCATCTGTCACTTGATCCACCATTCCCCTTTCAAGGGCGATGGTTCGAGAGGCTTCACTACGATTGTACCCAAGAACGGTCGCATTTGGGTGGGCCCTCTTAATGCCTAGCGCAAGTGAAGCACCAATCAAACCCAAACCTGCTATATAAACAACTTTCTTCTCCAAAGGAAAACTCTTTCTCTTAAAAATTCTTCGTAAAGTCCCGGTGCTTAGCAACAGCTTCTTTCAATTCTTCCAAGTTATCGGATGAGAATTTTTCAAGCACTTCTGTCGCAAGGACCGTTGCGACCACGGCTTCCATCACCACGCCTGCAGCGGGTAGAGCCGTTGGGTCGCTACGCTCAACCGTCGCCTTATAAGGCTCATGAGTTTCAATATCCACACTCATCAAAGGTTTGTAGAGGGTCGGAATAGGCTTCATGACACCACGAACTAGAATGGGCTCACCGTTGGTCATCCCCCCCTCAAAACCACCAAGATTATTGGTGCGACGGGTATAGCCACCTTCTTCAGACCAGATGATTTCATCCATGACTTGACTACCTTTTAGGCGACCTGCGTCAAAACCAAGACCAAACTCAACTCCCTTAAAGGCATTGATAGAGACCACTCCTTGAGCGATTTTGGCATCCAATTTCTTGTCCCATTGTACATAGGATCCTAGTCCAACAGGTACACCGCCAACCAAGGTTTCCACAATTCCCCCGATGGTATCGCCATCTTTTTTCACTTGGTCAATGTAAGCCTTAACGGCTTCTTCTTGTTCTGGCACAACGATCGAAACTTCCGACTTCGTTGCCTTTTCCTTGATTTCTGAAACGGTTAGATTCCCGGGAATTGCAATCTCGATTCCCCCAAAATTAACAATGTGGCTGGCCACTTCAACGCCAATCTCTTCTAAAATCCGTTTAGCAACCGCACCAACGGCTACACGCATCGTCGTCTCACGGGCAGAAGAACGCTCTAAGGAATTACGAAGATCGTCAAAACGGTATTTAATCCCTCCGACTAGATCGGCATGACCAGGACGTGGCTTGGTGATCTTACGCAGATTTTTCTTTTTCTCTTCGACCGGTGCTACATTCATGATCTCCAGCCATTTTTGGTGATCCAGATTGGTCACGTTCAGAGTAATCGGACCTCCCATGGTCAAGCCATGACGGACACCTGATGTGATCTCAACACGGTCACTCTCGATTTTCATCCGAGCACCACGACCATAGCCACCTTGTCGACGTTTGAGCTCTTTATTAATATCCTCTTCAGATAAAGGAAGGCCTGCCGGAACCCCCTCGATGATGGCTGTTAGTCGAGGCCCATGGGACTCTCCTGCTGTTAAATATCTCATACGACCTTATTCCTTTCTTTCTAAAAAGTCCTTCATTTCTTGAAGAGGGATTTTATGAATCGCTGCTTGCCCTAACTCTGGAACAATTACTAATTTCAAGCTAGTTCCACGCGCTTTTTTGTCATGGGTCAAGGCTTGATAAAGGGCTTCTTTATCCCAGTTCTCATAGGTCACCGGAAGACCAAATTTCCGGCACATTTCTTCGATTTTTTGACTGATTCCCTTTGGCATCAAGCCCTTTTCTTCTGCAACTCGGGAGAGCTGCACCATGCCCATACTGACGGCTTCTCCATGCATAACTTGCCCATAACCAGCTGTCGCTTCAATAGCATGTCCAATAGTATGACCAAAATTGAGATACAGTCGAATACCATTGTCCAGCTCATCTGCCACAACATGGTCTCGCTTCACCAGGCAAGAATGGGAAATGATGCTCTCTGCATGCTCTAAAATACTCTCGATGGAACCATCCATGGCTTCCAATTCTTCCCAAAGTTCCGTATCTTGGATGAGGCCGTACTTAATGACTTCGCCCATCCCTTCGATCAATTCACGTTGCCCCAACGTGCTCAACACTTCAGGATCAATAAACACACCATCTGGTTGAGCAAAGGTCCCTACCATGTTTTTAGCAAGTGTTGTGTTGACTCCCGTCTTTCCCCCGATAGAAGAATCCACCTGTGCGGTCAAGCTAGTCGGGATCTGAACAAAGGAAATTCCCCGCATATAGGTCGAGGCAGCAAAACCAGCCAAATCACCAACTACGCCACCCCCAAGAGCAACAATTCCATCACTGCGCGTCATACCTTGGGTAGCTAGAAAGTCATAAACTTTTGAAACAGTGGTTAGATTCTTACTGGCTTCCCCTTGAAGAAACTCAAAGCGCACCACTTGAAAACCAGCTTTCTCAAGGCTCTTCTCTACGATTGAGGCATATAGCTTAGCCACGCGGTTATCGGAAATGATAGCGACTTTTTTATCGCCCCAAAGAGTGCGCAACCAATCTCCAACCTGGTTGAGACCACCTCTTTCAATCACAATATCATAGGAATGTCCTGGAATAGGTACCGATACGTTCATAGGAATCTCCTTTTCAGCATGTTCTCTATTTATCTTACCATGAATCCATCTCCTTGTCTGCATTGAAAAGGACTTATGCAAGAAAAAAACAAGACACAAAGGTCTTGTTTTTTTCAATGTATAAAATGACTGTATTCATTTTTTAAGGCTTCCCAAACTGCGTCCGCTGGGAAATCCTTCTCCGTCATTAGCTCAAAGGCTTTTTCTGCCTGATAAAACAGCATTCCCAGTCCATTTAAAGTCTGATTGCCTTGTTGGCGACCCAATTTTAAAAATGGAGTTTCAGCTGGAAAATAAATCATATCAGCAATAATCGCTTCTTTTGGAAATTGAATGCTCTCAGGAATGGGGAGGGACTCACCATCCATGCCCACACCTGCCGCATTCAAGATCAAATCGGATTTATTTAGAATCGTTTGAAGTTTCTCTGTATCCTTGATATAGTGCAATTGCAAGTCGAACTGAAAATTCTTTCCTAATTGGTCCAAGCGTTGTTTGGAAGTCTCATAGCCTTCCGAGCGCTCAAACAGATGGATCTCTGCTGCCCCTTGCGCAATTGCATGCGCCACAATCGCAGAAGCCGCACCCCCAGCACCCAGGATCGCCATGACTCCATTTTTCATCGAAAAGGTCATCGGTAAACTGCGAAAGAAACCAATCCCATCCGTATTATAGCCTTTAAGCTGGCCATCACGGTGAACAATGGTATTGACAGAGCCGATCTTTCGGGCCATCCCATCCACTTCGTCTAGATAAGGAAAGACCTTTTGCTTATAGGGCATGGAGATGTTGGCCCCAATCATATCCAACTTACGAATTTGGCTGATGGTGCTTTCTAAGTCTTCTTCAGCAATATCCCAAGCTAGATAAGCAGCATTGGTCGCTGTTAATTCATAGGCTAGATTATGGATAAAAGGAGAGATACTATGACGAATAGGATGGGCAATGACTGCTGCCATCCGAGTATAGCCATCAATCTTCATTCAATAACTCCCGAATTCTTCTCATATTTTCAAGAGGGATTTGACCTGGAGCACTTTCTTCTCCAACTCTAGCATAAGACCAAGAAGAGCCTGTCAAATCAGCTGTCAAACGTGAAATTTTCCCGATCTTACCCATGGAAATGGTGACATACTCTTGCTCAGGATTCAACGTCTTGAAACCACGCGTATAATTCATCAAATCAAGGACATCTTGTTCATTGTGGGCCATAACGGATACCTTGACTAATTTTGGAGAAAAACTGGTCAATTCCGATAAGATCTCCATCATATTTTCCGGTGTCTCTTGGAAATTGTGGTAGCTGAGAACAAGATTTGAAAATTCCAACATCTCTTCAAAGACTTCACGGTGACTATAATACTCGAAATCGATATAATCCGGATGATAGATAGATTGAATATCTTTCAAAATCCCAACATATTCCTCGTTGGTCAGCTCCATCTCTCCACCTTCAGCTCGAGTCCGCAAGGTGAATAAAATCTCGCGTCCAGCAAATTTCTCAAAAACTGCAGGAGCAACAGTTAAGATCTCGCTTTTTTCTAAAAAGTCCGCACGCCACTCAATAACATCTGCATCCTCGTAACGCGAACTATCTAGTTGTTGCGCCTCTTCTAAGGAGCGAGGCATAATCGAAACAACTAACTTCATACATCCACCCTAATCGTAAATACTTTTAAGTAATTACTACTTTCTTCTTTCTTGTTCCATCGAAAATCACCCGGAAGTCCGTATTCCGCTACATAGCGATGCTTACGACCTTGAAATCCCTTTTCGATTTGTTTTTTAAATTTTTCTTTGTTGACATTTGCCGCATTGGTACTGAGAATCAAGGTCCCACCTGGATTTAAAATCTCAAGAGCCTCGCTGACCAATCGATGATAATCTTTAGCGACTGAAAAGGTCCGTTTTTTATTCCGCGCAAAGCTAGGCGGATCGAGCACGATCACATCATAGCTTAGGTCATGGCGTTTGGCATATTTGTAATAGTCAAAGACATCCATCACGACAAAACGATGAGCATCCAGCGCCAAGCCATTTGCCACGAAATGCGCTTCTGATAATTCTCTACTTCTCTTAGCCAGATCGACTGATGTTGTCTCAACTGCTCCACCCATTGCCGCAGCCACAGAGAAGGCTGCCGTATAGGAGAACATATTGAGCAAGGACTTGCCAGCTGCTAAGCCCTCTACCAAGCTACCTCGAACTTCATGCTGATCCAAAAAGATTCCCGTCATCAAACCATCATTGAGAAAGACTTGGTAAGAGACCCCATTTTCAAGAACCAAAAATTCTTGCGGAGCTTCTTCTCCATAGACATGAGCCGATTCATAGTCCAAGCCTTTAAAGCGAATCTTTTCATAACCGCCTCGAACTTCTGGGAAAGCCTCTTGAAAGGCCACTAGAATGGTTTCCTTGATCTGAAATACAAAGGGATTGTACCAAGCAAAGACAACAAACTCACCATACAAGTCAACCGTGAAGCCACCAAAACCATCTCCCTCTTGGTTAAAGAGACGAAAGGCTGTCGTCGTTTCATCTGCATAATAAGAACGACGGTATTGCTTGGCCTTGATGAAAAGCTTTTTAAAAAAGTCTTGATCAAAAGCGACCAACTCTTGCGAAACAAACCATCCAATCCCTTTATTTTGTTCAGATAAGTATCCGACTCCGAGGGATTGTCCATCTCCTGAAAGCAATTGAACCGCTTGATCCAAAGCAGGAAGTGAGTCAAAATCTTGCTTTTCAAGAAGAGATTGTCCTTGTTTGATTTTTGTTGCGACTTGGCGACTGACTGTGAGTTTTTTCATACCCTCTATTATAGCAAAAGTCTGAGGTTTTCACAAAGGGAGGCTTTATTTACTAGAACTTTTTTTGCTATTTTATTTCAGCTCTTATCCTTTAGCTTTTTACGATTTCATATACCTGATCTTTCCTATTTCTTTCCTCTGCTTTACAGTCATTTTTTTCTTTCTCCATAAAATTGTGGTATACTTGTATATGAAAATTTTTAGGAAATAAGACAAGGAAGTAACATTTTGTGAAAAAAATTACGAATTCGATACTCAATTTCATGAGTACCAGACTAGGATTTGTCTTGACCCTTCTGTTGCTCTACTGGTTCAAAACCATGTGGGCCTATTCAGTTGATTTTAATTTAGACATTCAGGGACCGTATCAGATTTTTCTAGCAGTGATCAACCCATTGCCGATCAGTTTGCTCTTCATCGGTCTAGCACTCTATATCAAACGAACTAAGCTCTTTTATAGTTTGGCCTTTGGGATCTACCTTCTCTTATTTATTTGGTTGATTTCCAACTCCATCTATTATCGAGAGTTTACAGACTTCGTAACGGTCAATACCATGTTGGCTTCCAGTAAGGTTTCTGCCGGTCTCGGAGCCGCGGCTTTAGAATTGTTCCGACCTTGGGATGTGATCTACATTCTAGATTTCCCTATTCTAGCTTTCTTCTTCTTTAAGAAATGGATTCGAATGGACAATCGTCCCTTCAATAAACGAGCTAGTTTTGCGGTTACCTCTTTATCAGCCATGCTCTTTTCGGCCAACCTTTTCCTTGCAGAAATTGACCGACCTGAGCTCTTGACTCGTGGGTTCTCAAACTACTATGTCGTTCGTGCCCTAGGCTTACCAGCCTTTCTAGGTTACAGTGCTAATCAGACCTATGCTGCCAACAAAGAACGTTCCAAAGCTTCCGAAGCAGATTTAAAACCGGTGGAAGAATATATCCAACAGCATTACGCCAAGCCTAATCCTGAGTACTTTGGAATGGCAAAAGGCCGTAACGTCATCTACATTCACTTGGAAAGTTTCCAACAATTCTTGATCGATTACAAGTTGAAAGTAGATGATAAAGAATATGAAGTAACGCCATTCTTAAATTCACTTTACCACTCGAAGGAAACCTTTGCCTTTTCAAACGTCTTTAACCAAGTCAAGGCAGGGAAAACGTCTGATGCTGAGACCATGATTGAAACAGGCCTCTTCGGACTCAACCAAGGTTCCTTTATGGTGAACTATGGTGGAACCAATACCCAACAGGCTGCACCATTTATTCTTTCAAAAAATGGTTACAACTCGAGCGCTGTTTTCCATGGGAATGCTGGAAGTTTCTGGAATCGAAATACCGCCTATAAACAATGGGGCTACAATTACTTCTTTGATGCCAGCTACTTCACCAAACAAAACAGCAGCAATTCCTTCCAGTATGGTCTTAATGACAAATACATGCTCAAGGATTCCATCAAATACCTAGAAAGATTGCAACAACCTTTCTATACGAAGTTCATTACGGTTTCCAACCACTATCCTTATACGACCAGCTTGTCAGGAGATGATCTTGGCTTCCCTCTAGCTAAGACACAGGACGAAACCATCAATGGCTATTTTGCGACCGCTAACTACCTAGATTCTTCGATCAAAGCCTTCTTTGATTACCTGAAAGAATCTGGTCTTTACAAAAATTCCATCATCGTTCTCTATGGGGACCACTACGGAATTTCAAACTCCCGCAATCCAGCTCTTGCTCCTCTACTTGGTAAGAACTCTGAAACATGGTCAAGTTATGACAATGCCATGTTGCAACGAGTACCTTATATGGTAGTCATTCCAGGTATGGATAAGGGTGGCATCATTGATACCTATGGTGGCGAAATTGATATGCTCCCAACCTTGGAACATTTGCTTGGGATTGAATCCAACAAATTCCTCCAAGTTGGTCAAGATATGCTCTCACCAGAACATGATCAAATCGTCGCCTTCCGCTCCGCTAACTACTTTGTAACTCCAGAGTATACGAGCTATAGTGGCCGGACCTATTACACCAAAACAGGTGAGGAAATTACGAACCCAGACGAAAAAACCAAGGAAGAACTGGACAAGATCAGGGAAGCTGCTAACCTTCAATTGAAGATTAGCGATAGCATCCAGACCGGTGATCTCCTTCGCTTCTTCAAGGGCAATGATCTTGGAAAAGTCAATCCAGAAGATTATTCCTACACCAATTCCTTCAAGGCATTGAAGAAGATTGAAAAGGAAAAAGGTGACAAATCAACCAGCCTTTATAACCAACGTGGCAACCAGTCCACCGTTGATCTCTTCAAGGCACCAACTTATAAAGAATTGCACCCAGAAGATGATAGTTCTTCCTCAGCCGAGACCAGCAGCAGTTCTTCTAAATCATGACCACCCGTCAAACGGGTGGTTTGTACCAGGGCTATAAGCCCAGATAACTAGCCAGCGCCTAAAGACGCTGGCTTTCACTTTGTTCAAGCCTTATTGCATTTGACTCGTCACAGACCTC